>JAYVBZ010000312.1:0-12721 GCA_043750215.1 Actinomycetota bacterium | reverse complement strand
GGCGCCACGAAGACCGGCTTCCCCTGAGCATCTCCTATGACCACGAACGTGAGCCCCGTTGTGCCACCAAGGTCGGATACTGACCTGAGTTGCACAGTGCCCCCGGGGAGGTTCCAGGCTGCGTAGGTGTAGGTCGTCGGTGCGTGCTCGATCCGGTCTGGAAGCGTCTGGTGGGTCTTCCCGTACAGGAATCCCCCGACGGCGATCACGACGAGCAACGCGATCCATAGGTTCCGCCGGATCAGTCGTCGGCGGAACTGTCGCAAGGCGGAACTGACGACCTCTGGCGACTCGACATCCGCGAGGGAGCGCAGGTCCAGGGGTGGCTGGTTATCCATCGCCGTAGGCCCCCCGCAGTCGCGCGCGGGCCCGATGCAGCCGCACCCGGAATGCCTCCGGCGTGATGTCCAAGATCCCGGCCACCTCGATCGGCTCGAAGCCCAACATGTCGACCATCACCAGCGCCTCGCGGTCCCCGACGCCGAGCGAAGCAAGCGCTCGTTCAAGGTCGAGCCGTTCTTCGGGGCCGGCGCTGCCGGGGGGCGCGGCGACATCGGGATCCAACTCGACCGGACGTTCGAAGAGGCCGGCGCGCCATGCCTCGAGGAGAACCCGGCGGGCGATCCCGAAGAGCCACGTGCTGACCTTGGAATCACCTCGGAACCGGATCGCTGCACCGCAGGCTCGAACGAAGGTCTCCTGGGTAAGCTCCTCGGCGTCGTGGCGGTTGCCGACGACCCGGTAGAAATAGGCGAACACCGCCTGCTGATGGTTGCGGAAGACATCTTCAAGCTCCATGTCGGTTGCTCACGTTAGGTGAGTGCGCACCAGGGGGCGAGCGTTACCGGCAAGTAGCGGGAACTTATGACCCTTCGGGATCGGGCGCCGTCAGTCCCGGGATATCGCGAACCAGGACGCGGCGCGCCTGGAGGTCCACATCAAGGAGGACGTCCTCCAGCGCCGGTATCAGCGTCTCGACCCCTGCCTGGTCAACCGCCACCCAGAGGTCGTTCGCCGGGTTCGGGATGACATCCGTGATGTGACCGAGGGCTCTGTCCGCGTCAGTCACGACCTCACACCCTTCCAGATCGTACGGCCAATATTCACCTGGTTGCAGATCGGGGAGCTGACTTCGCCGAACCGTCAGTTCGCCGCGGAGGCCCTCGGCGGATGTGCGGTCCGTCACTCCTTTGAACGACACGAGGAGGCGTGCACCATGCGGACGGGATGCGGTGATCTCCAGCTCGCGCGGCCCCAGGAAGACCGAGGCCCCCGGGGTCCAACGATCCGGGTTATCGGACCGATTGAGCACGACGACTTCGCCCTTGAGCCCGTGGGCCTTGGTGATGGCGCCGACGACGATTGCCGGCTCGTCCACGGGCAGCTTCAGTCGACGAAGTCGACGCTGGCGCCGGAATCCTGGCGGGAGGCCGCCGCGCGAACGACCGTTCGGATGGCCTTTGCGGTCCGACCACCCTTGCCGATCACCTTGCCCATATCACCGTCGCCGACCTGAACCGTGTAGCGAGGACCTCGGTCATCGGCAGATTCGGTCACGACGACGGCGTCGGGGTCATCGACCAGCTCTTGGGCGAGGAACTCGACGAGCTCTCTCACGCCTCGGTGGTCTCCTCGACGGCCACTGCCTCAGGCTCGACGACCTCAGGCTCGGGCTCCGCCGCTTCGACAGCGACGGCTTCGGTGGTCTCCTCCGCAGCCGCGGCCTCCGGCTCAACGACGGGGGCCTCGGGTTCGACGGTTTCGACGGCGGGCGCCTCGGGCTCGACGGTTTCAACCTTAGGCGCAGGTGCGGGCTTTGCGGCTTGCACCTTCGCCTCGGCAGCCTTGGCCGCGGCCTTCTTGGAGAGCTTCGGCGTGTCGGCTGCTGGGGCACGGGTCTTCACGAGCTTCGCTGCCTCGGGACGTTCGGCGACGAACTTGTCCCAGATCCCGATCTTGACCATGAGGTTGCGGACCTGATCGGAGGGCTGCGCACCGACCATGAGCCAGTGCATCGCGCGAGCCTCGTCGATCTCGATGAGAGACGGGTCCTCCAGCGGGTGGTACTTCCCGATGTTCTCGATGAACCGACCGTCGCGGGGGCTCCGCTGGTCGGCCACGACGACGCGGTAGAAAGGCCGCTTGTTCGCGCCCATCCGCCGGAGCCGGATCCTCGTTGACATACCTTCGTCCTTTGCTATCGGTGCTGCGTACGCATCTTCTACCGCTGCGGCCCGGTCGGCATCTTCATCATGCCCGGCATCCGCTTACCGCCCATCATCGTCCGCATCATCTTCCGGGCGCCATCGAAGTCCTTCAGGAGCCCGTTGACGTCGGCGGTCGTGTTCCCGGATCCGTTGGCGATCCGAAGGCGGCGCGACCCGGAGATGATACCGGGATTCTGCCGTTCCTCCCTGGTCATGGACAGGATGATGGCCTCGGCCCGGTTCAATTCGCCGTCGTCAACTGCCCCTGCTAGGTCCTTCATGGTGTTCTTCCCGCCGGGGACACCCGGGAGCATCTTGAGCAGGTCCCCGATCGGGCCCATCTTCCGCATCTCACGAAGCTGCCCAAGGAAGTCCTCCAGCGTGAACTGGTTCTTCATCAGCTTCTGGGCCGCCTCACGAGCCGAGTCCTGGTCCATCGTTTCCTGTGCCTTCTCGACCAAGGTCAAGACGTCGCCCATGCCAAGGATGCGCCCCGCCATGCGGTCGGGGTAGAACGGTTCCAGGTCCTCGGGCTTCTCGCCCATCCCCACGAAATACACCGGTCGCCCGGTGACCGCCGTGATCGAGAGCGCCGCCCCGCCGCGGGCGTCGCCATCCAACTTGGTCAGGATGAATCCGGTGGTGTCCACCTCGCGCATGAACTCCCGCGCCTGCACCACAGCGTCTTGACCGGTCATCGCGTCGCATGCCATGAGGACGTGATGAGGTCGGGTCGCTTCTTTGATCTTCCGGGCTTGTTTCATCATCTCGGCGTCCACGTGTAACCGACCGGCCGTGTCGATGATGACCACATCTGCGTTCTGTCGCTCGGCCTCTTTGAGCGCGTTCTTCGCGACCTTGACCGGGTCCTTGCCCTCGGAGACCACCGGGACACCGATCTCTGCGCCCAAGGTCCGCAACTGTTCGATGGCGGCCGGACGTTCGAGGTCGGCCGCGACCAACAGCGGACGTTTGCCTTTGGCCTTGAGCGTCTTCGCGAGCTTGGCGGAGGCGGTCGTCTTCCCCGACCCCTGCACGCCCGCCATCATGATGACGCAGGGTCGTGCGGAGCCAAGGTCGAAGGGCCTGTGTTCGCCCCCCATGGTTACGGTCAACTCCTGGTCCACGACCTTCACGATCTGCTGACCGGGGGTCACGCTTCGCATGACCTCCTCGCTCAAGGCCCTGGTTCGAACCCTGGCGAGCAGATCGTCGGCCACCTCGACGGCTACGTCGGCGTCCAGGAGGGCCTTCCGGATGTCTTGCAGCGCATTGTCGATCTGCTTGGGATGGAGCTTGCCCCGAGCTCGAAGCTTCTTGAAGACGCTATTGAGATTGTCGGTCAGCGTGTCGAACATGTCCTGAGGGTGCTCGCACCGTGCGGGCTCGTGAAGGATTGTAGCCACCGATGATCGAAGACATCGCCGCGGCCCGCCGGATCGAACTCGAGTTCGTATACCTGCGATGGGTCGCCGTGCTGTTCGGGGCCCTGGAGACCGCTGCGGTGCTCATGCATCCTTCGAGGTACGCCTCCGGGGTTGCCCCGCTGGCGCTGGCCATGACCGCGGGACTCGCCGCCGCGAACATCGCCATCTGGTCTTCCTCCCGGCGAGCCGTGGATCACAGAGACCTGGTGGCGGTGGGAGCGGTGGCGTTCTCGTTGGACGTCGTCGTCGTGCTTGCCATGACGTGGACATTCATCACCGGGCGCGAGGACATCGTCTGGCTGGTCGCCTTCGTGCTACCACTGGAAGGGGCGGCGCGGTACCGACGAGGCGGTGCCGTCGCCGTCGCGATCGTCATCGCTGGGTCGATCTACCTCAGGGAGTTCTACATCGTTGCCCAATACCCGCCATATCAGTTCTCGCTGGCGAGCGTGGAGTTCCGTGTGGGGATGGCATTCGTCATCGCGCTGACGGCTGGATCTTTCGCGAGATCGCTCCACCTTCAGACCGAACGCGCGGATAGGCGCACCAGGGAGGCGGAAGCCGCCACCCGGCGAGAGGCGGCGGCATTGGCTCGTTTGCAGGAACTGGACAAGTTGAAATCGGACTTCATCTCGATCACGAGCCATGAACTTCGTACGCCCGTCAGTGCCGTTCGCGGGTTCGTGGACACTCTTCGCCGCCGGCGGGATGACCTTAGCGAGGATGAAGTGCGGGAGTTCCTGGACATCATCTACAGCCAATCCGATCGCTTGGTTCGGCTTGTGGAGGATCTCCTGGATGTCTCGAGGCTGGAGGCGGGGCGCCTGAACCTCGAGTGGGAGGAGGTATCGGTAGACCAAGTCCTGAGCAGCACGATCATGGGCATGGGAGAAGCCGGTTCACGCATCCTGGTGCAAGGATCCCCCACATGCCCCCCGACCATCGTGTCCGACTCATTGCGGCTGACCCAGATGCTGACGAACCTGCTGGGCAATGCGCTGAAGTTCTCTCCGCCAGGTGCGCAAGTGGAGATGGACGCCGAACCGGGCGACCGGGGTGAGATCGTCTTCAGCGTTCGCGACCATGGTCCCGGGATCCCCGACAGCGACCACACGAAGATCTTCGAGCGGTTCGAACAAGCGGATTCCGAAGCCACGCGCAACTCCCAAGGCGTGGGACTCGGCCTCTACATCACGCGCGAGCTGGCCGCCGCCATGGGCGGGCAGGTGACCCTTACGTCGGAGTTGGGTGAGGGGTCGACCTTCAGGATCACGATCCCGGTATCTCCGCCGGGGGCGCCGACAGAACTTGTTCGACCGTCTGTAGCAGCGCGATCGGACTGAAGGGCTTCGTGAAGTACCCATCGGCTCCCAGTCCCAAGACGCGCTTTCTCGCCTCCTCGCCGGTGGCGGTCACGATGATGACGCGAACACCGGCTGTGGTCGGATCGGCCTTCAGCTCTGAAAGAACCTCGGATCCGCTGGTGCCGGGGATGTTGAGGTCCAGGAAGACGAGGTCGGGCGGGTCCTCTCGGATGGCCGCCAGCGCGGACGGCCCATCTGCGGCTTCGCGGATGTCGAAGCCTTCGGGCTCCAGCACCAGTCGCATGGCCTCCCGCATCGTCTGATGGTCCTCGACGATGAGGATCTTCGCGCCGCTCATGCCAGAAGCCGTTCCGCGAAGGCCACGGGGTCGAACAGTTGAAGGTCGTCCATGCCTTCTCCTACTCCGATGAATCGTATCGGCACGCCCAGCTCCTCGCGTACGGCGACGACGATGCCCCCTTTGGCGGAACCATCCATCTTCGTGAGGATCACACCTGACACCCCAACCGCCTCTGTGAATGCCCGGGCCTGAGCGATGCCATTCTGCCCCGTCTGGGCGTCGAGTACGAGGAGCGTCTCGCCGACCTCCGCCCCGGCCTTCTGGATCACTCGCTTGACCTTCTTGAGTTCGTCCATGAGGGGTGTCTTCGTGTGCAGTCTTCCGGCTGTGTCCACGATGAGCACGTCCGACCCTCGGGCTTGTGATGACTTGACAGCATCGAACGCTACCGCGCTGGGATCTGCCCCGCGATCTTGGGAGATCAGGTGCGCCCCAGCTCGTTCGGCCCACACTTCGAGTTGTTCCCCCGCCGCGGCCCGGAACGTATCGGAGGCAGCTAGCGAGACCTTCTTTCCGTCTAGGGCAAGCCACCGAGCCAGCTTGCCGATGGTCGTGGTCTTCCCGGCGCCATTCACGCCGACCACCAGCACCACTGAAAGTCCCTCCTGGGCCAGATGCAGCGGCGGGTCATCCCCAAGCACCGAAACGACGTCGGCCTGCAAGAGCTGCGCCGGATCTTGCCCCGTCTTGAAGTCGTCCCTCACCCGCTGAACCAGGTCGGCTGCCGCCGTTGGGCCCAGATCCGCCCTGATGAGGAGATCCTCAAGGTCCCTCCACGTCGACTCCGAGACCCCCTGGCCGAACAGCGATCGGACTCGGGAGCCGAGCCCCCCCTCGTTCCTCGCCGAAGGGGCGATGACTTGGGGGGACAGCTTCGGAGAACCTTCGGGCCTTCGCCGGCCCGTGACCAGGACCGCAAGGCATAGAAGCGCGAGTAGCACGGCGGCGGCGATCAAGATGGGGATCATCGGAGCGCCAAGGCTAGTGGACGGGCGCGTCCTCCGGCACCTCGACCACGTGGGGGTCGGCAGACCCGTCTTCGATGACCGGTTCGTCGTCGGCTGAGGACTGCGCAGCGAACGCGGTGACCGCGCGTTCGCGTTCGGCTTCTCGGGCTGCCGCTTGGTGCGCCTCTTCGGTCAGGGTCGTCTCCGGGTGTTCAAGTGTCTGGCAGACCACCTTGGTGGTGCCGTCCTTGTTGAGCGAGATCCCATAGAGCATCCCGGCGATCTCCATCGTGCGTTTCTGGTGGGTGACGATGAGTACCTGCGACTGCGACGCGAACCCTTCCACTAAGCGAAGGAACCGGTGCAGGTTCACGTCGTCAAGCGCCGGCTCGACCTCATCCATCAGGTAGAACGGGGAGGGCCGGGCCGTGAAGATCGCGAACAGGAACGCCATCGCCGTCAGGGATCGCTCGCCACCAGAGAGCAGGCTGATCCGCTTCACGCGCTTGCGCCCGGGGCTGGCCTCGATCTCGATGCCGGCTTCGAGCGGGTTGGTGGGATCGGTGAGGATGAGCCGACCTTCTCCCCCGGGGAAGAGTTCCTTGATGAGCCGTTCGAACTGCACGGCCACGTCTTTGAATGCCAGGTCAAACGTCTCGGTGATCTCATGGTCGACCTGGCTGATCACTTCGAGGAGATCGCGGCGCGCTTTGCGTACATCGTCGAGTTCGCGCTGCATGAAGTCGTGCCGCTCCTGCATGGATTCGAGTTCGCCGGTCGCAAGGAGGTTGACGCGCCCGAGGAGGGCCAGTCGCCGCTGCACCAGCTCGGCGCGTTTCTCCAACGCCTGAACATCGTCGTCGTCTGAGAGCTCCTCCAGCGCGTCCTTGGGGCCACGGTGATGACCCTCAAGCAGCAACCGCTCGGCCTCTTTGATCCGACGCTCGATATCCCCGCGCACACGGTCCTCGTTCTCGTAGCGCTGGCGGAGTTCGTCCAAGGTCGTGGACCCGTCGCGCCAGGCCTTGTTGACCGCGGCCTCTTTCTCCGCCGCGACACGCTCTGCCTGAGCCGCCGCATCACGCAGCTGCGTGGTCGCTTCGGCCTCCTCCTCCGCGCGGCGCACACGTTCCTCGGCCTCCGCTCGGGTCGCCTCACCCGAGGTGACCGCCTCGCGCAGGAGGACCGGGTCGTGTGCGGCCAACGTGTCACGTTCGCTGCGTAGGTCGGCGATGCGTTGGTCGTGACGGGAACGATCTCTGCGGAGGGTTTCCACCGCGACGCGCGCGGTGACGGGTTGTTGCGGGACCGTGGGCATGTCGGGCATGTCCTGTGCGAGCGGTTCGATCACGTCCAGGCGCTGACGCCAGGCGGCGGTGTCCTGATCGAGGGCCGAGAGTCGCTGCCCCAGGACTTCCTCTTCTTTCCGAAGGGCATGGAGTTCGCGTTCGATCCCGGAGGACCGTTCCGCGGCGGCGGTGATGTCGCTGTCCGCGGCGACGATCTGCTCCTGGAGGAACGTCACCTCCTCACCGATCTCATCCGTGCGTTCGCGCTTCGGTCTCAAGCTGTTGCTGGTAGCAGCCAAGTCATGCTCGAGCACCTGGAGCTCAGCGCGGATCTCCCGCAGCCGGACGTCTGCCTCCCGCGCCGTGTGGATGACCGCCGGGCCCACCAACACCCCTTCAGGCGTAACGAACGAGGCCGTCGGGTGCGCCGATTGCTTCTGGGAGGCTTCGTCGACCGAGGTAGCCAGGTACACGTCACGGAGCACCGTGCTCACGATCCCACGCGCAACGGGCTGGGCCTCCACGGCAGCGAGCAGCTTGCGCTCCTGCGTCAGGCCAAGCGGCACCGGCCCTCCGGCCGCGATGGCCAGGATGGCCCCGTCCCCGGAGGGCGCATCCTGCAGCGCCCGAGCGGTGTCGTCATAGACCACGGCGTCGGCGAGCGGCCCGAGCGCTGCCACCAGCGCACGTTCGAGTCCGTCCTCAACACGAACCAGATCCTTCAAGAGTCCAACCGCGCGCCCCTTATGTGCTTTCAGGAACCGCGACCCGGGCGTCTCCTCGATGTCCTGACGTCGAGCTTCGAGCAGATCGCGCCGTGCCTCCATCCTGCGACGGGCTTCCTCGAGTTCTTCGATCTTCGCCCCGATGCCGTGACGATCGTGCTCCAGTTGCGTGCGCCGCTCGGCAAGCGGTGCCGTCTGACCATCCAGCTGTTCGATCTCGGTGGCCAAGCCGTCGCGTTCGGTCTGCATCTCGGTGATCCTCGCGGCGATCCCCGACAGGTTCTCGGTCAGACGCTCGCGCTCGCGTTGGGAGGATGCCAGGGACCGTTGCAGGGTTTCCATCTCCGCGCGGCGCCCGGCGGCTTCCTCGCCGATCCGCCGCCGAAGTTCCTCAACGTCGCGACGATGCTCTTCAGCGGCGCGATAGTCGGCCTCCGCTGCGTCGAGCTCTTGTTCTCTTGCGGCAAGGTCGGTGAGCACCTGCGTCAGCTCGCCTTCGATCCGCAGCAGTTCTTCGCCGAGCGAGTCCAGCCGTGCGGTTCGGGTAGCCTGCGATGCAAGCTCTTGGCGAGCCAACGTCTCCGCTTTCACCGCCTCGCGGAACCCTTCCTGAGAACCCGACCGCTCGAACTGGATCTGCCTGAATGCCTGCTCGGCATCGGCCAGCGCCCTGGACGCTTGCGCACGCTCGTCGGCGGCGGTGAGCACCTCTCCATCCAGCGCGTCCAAGCTCCCACGGGCCGCCTCCCGAGCGGCGAGGCCTTCGTCCCATCCGCCCTTACGCCGGTCCTTCTCGTGCAGGAGCGCGCGCAGCCGCGCGGTCGCGAGCTTCCAGGACAGCTCTTCCGCTTGCGCGGTGAGCGCCTCATGCTTGGTGGTCATCTCGGCTTGCTGCTGGAGCGGCTTCAACTGGCGCCGGAGTTCCGCCAGGACGTCTTGGAGCCAAAGGAGATCGTGATCCAGACCGGTGAGCTTGCGTTCGGCCCGCTCCTTGCGGCGGCGATGCTTCGCGATCCCGGCGGCTTCTTCGATGTATTTCCGGCGCTCCTCCGGCCGGGACGTGAGGACCTCGTCGAGTTGCCCCTGGCCGACGACCGTGTGAAGAGCTCGTCCGATACCAGTTTCCGCGAGGAGCTCCTGGACGTCCAGCAGACGGACGATCTGCCCCCCGATCCGGTACTCGGACTCGCCGCTGCGGAAGATCGTTCGGCTGACTTCGATCTCGGTCATGGGAACCGGGATCTTGCCGGCAGTGTTGTCGATGACGAGCTTCACCTCCGCCATCCCTAGAGCAGGGCGCGAGGGGGTGCCGGCGAAGATCACGTCGGCCATGTTTCCGCCCCGAAGGGCCCTGGCTCCTTGTTCGCCAAGTGCCCAGCTGATGGCATCGACCAGGTTGGATTTCCCAGATCCGTTCGGGCCCACGATGACGGAGACGCCGGGGACGAACTCCAGGATCGTCTTGTCCGCGAAGCTCTTGAAGCCTCGGATGGTGATCGAACGCAGGAACATCGGGCGGATGCTAACAGGCTTGTGATTCGCAGGCGAGAACGCGCGCCTATCCCGACGGGAAACCCCAGGTCAGCGGCCCGCGGATCGGGTCAGGAGCGCGTCAGGACTGGCATTGAGGGCAGAAGTAGGCGTTGCGTTGGCTGATCTTCACCGACTGGATCGACGTGCGGCACCGCCGACATGGGAGGCCGTTCCTGCCGAATACCTTGAGTTCATTCTGATACGCGCCCGGCTGACCGAACAGGTCCACATAGGCCTCGTCTTCAAGCGTCGTGCCTCGGAGCTTGATGGCCTCCTGGATTGTCTCCTGGATGGCTCGGTAGAGGCGTCGAACTTCCTGGGAGCTGAGTGTGTCGGAAAGGCGGTCATACCGCAGCCCTGCGGTGAACAACACTTCATCCGAGTAGATGTTGCCCAGCCCCGAGATGAACTTCTGATCCATGAGGATCGCCTTCATCTTGGCTGCCCGCTGAGCCAACAAGTATTGGAACGTCGGCCAGGTGAATACTTGATCAAGGGGATCGATCGCGATGTGCTGGAGCTCCTTCACCTTGCCGAGTTCATCGGCTGTTGCCACGAACATCTCTCCGAACGTTCTCGGATCGATGAACCGCAGATCTCCGCCCTGCTGGAACGTGAGCACCACGTGGGTGTGGGGCGGAAGAGGAGTGCGTCCGGTGCCTCGCTGGAACTGCCCGCTCATCCCGAAATGGACCACGAGAACATCCGAAGAGTCCAGATACAGCAGGAGGTACTTCCCGCGGCGTTCTATCTTCGAGATCTTCGTTCCCTGCAGCAGGGATGTGAAGTCCTTCCGTTTGGCGTAGCGCCGGATGGCTCGCATCGCATTCTTGGAGGTCTTGACCTCCGCGGTCTTGATCCGCCGACCGACCACGTCCTTCTCTAGGTCGCGTCGCATCGTTTCGACTTCCGGCAACTCCACCCTATCCCCCCTCAGCCGTCCGACGGAGCAGTCTGCAGGCGCAGGTACGCCTCGCGGGCCGCCTGCTGCTCGGCTTCCTTCTTGGACCGACCTATCCCGCTTCCGTAAGCCTCACCGCCCAAGAACACCGTTGCCGTGAACTCCTTCTGGTGATCGGGGCCTTCATCCTCGACGCGGTAGTCGGGCATAGACCGAAGCGAACGGGACGCGAGCTCCTGCAGGATCGTCTTGTAATCGCGGTCGCCCTCTCCTCGAACGTACGCCTCCATACGTGGGCGGAACAATCGTTCGATCAGGTCGGAC
Source organism: Actinomycetota bacterium (assembly GCA_043750215.1). GTDB lineage: Bacteria > Actinomycetota > UBA4738 > UBA4738 > HRBIN12 > JANXVR01. Next base: position 1,703 of record JAYVBZ010000312.1, on the reverse strand, counting down.
GCAACGCCGAGACCACGGTCCAGGTACACGGCGCCGAAGACCGCCTCGAGAGCGTCGGCGAGGATGCTGGACTTGTCGCGCCCTCCCGACTGCTCCTCACCCTTGCCCAGGAGCACGATCTCGCCGAGTCCGAGTGACCGAGCCACATCGGCTAGCGCGATCATGTTCACGATGGCCGCGCGCAGCTTGGCCAGCATGCCTTCACTCATATCGGGGTAGGCGCGATACGCCAGATCGGTGACAACGATCCCCAGCACCGAGTCGCCCAAGAACTCGAGCCGTTCGTTCGTCACGCTGAGCGAATTCTCGAACGCGTAAGAACGGTGTGTGAGGGCAGCACGGCGGAGCTCGGGGTTCTCGAACGCGACGCCCAAGGCTTGGTCAAGAGCCTCGAGGAACGCCTCCACGGGAGCCGGGGTAGAGGCCGTCTACTCGACCTCGACGGCCTGGCGGCCAGCGTAGTAACCGCAGTTCCCGCACACCTTGTGTGGCAGCTTCGGCTGGCGGCATTGCGGACAATCCGCATACGGGGGAACCTTGGCTTTCCAGTTGGCCGCGCGCTTGTCGCTGCGTGTCTTGCTCTGTTTCTTCTTGGGGACCGCCATCGTTTCCTTTCCTTCCTACTGATCCATCTGCTCGAGCAGCTGCTCCAGCCCATCCCAACGGGGGTCGATCTGCTCATGCCCCGGGCATTCGCCTAGGTTCTTGTCGCCACCACACGTGGCGCACAGGCCGAGGCAATCCGGTTTGCACAGCGGCGAGAACGGCAGCTCGACCCCGACCACATCCCGCACCATCTGCTCGGGGTTCAGTTCGCCGTCGGCGTCCAGAGGGTAGTCGTCGGCGTCCGGATCGGGCTCGCTCACGAAGCGCTCGAATACGGGAACGTTGAATGGCTGCTCGAACTCCTTCAGGCACCGAGCACAGTGCAGCTGAAGGACCCCTCCTACCGCGCCGGACACCAGGATGCCCTCGACGATGGATCGCAGGAGCAGATCTCCGACGATCGGGAGATCGTCGGGCACACGGGCGAGCTCGGTTCCCAGAGACTCGACCGTACCTTCGAGGCGCTGAGTCTTCGATGTTCCAGGGTGCCCCACAAGGTCGCGAACGTCGATGAGATCGAGTGTCATTCGGCCTCCAGATCGAACAGTTCGGTCGAGGCGGCTGGATCGGCCGCCGTGACATCGCCGGGGTCTGTCGAGCCAAACTCCTGCTCGGCGGTGGTCGCGGGATTGCGGAGCCGGTCGCGACCCACCTCGACGGTGTCAAGGGTTCGAGCCAAGCCCTTCGTTGCCATCTGGGAATCCTCCAGGATCTTGCGGAGCGCGATCTCGAACTGCGCGAGCTTCGCGTCCACGTAGTCCTCAGCTTCTTTGCGGATCTGACGAGAACGCTCCTCGGCCTGGTCCAAGACCAGATCCGCCTCCTGACGGGCCCGTTCGACCACTTCTTCTCTCCGGGCCATCTTCAGCTGGTCGTCATGGGCCTCGGCGACGAGCCGCTCGGCGTCGGCGCGCGCCTTCGCGGCCGCAGCCTCGTCCTTCACCGCGGGCGCCTCGGCCGTGGCTCCCTGCCGCCGCAGGATGTGCGGCACGACGGCCCGCGCCGTCTCCTCGCACGTCTCGTCCCACTCCACCTCCTCCGAGGTCACCTTGAGCTGGTCCGGGCCCGCCACGTCGATCGTCCAGATCACCTTCGCC
>JAYVBZ010000311.1:0-2290 GCA_043750215.1 Actinomycetota bacterium | reverse complement strand
CGACTGACTTCCTCGATGGTGATGGCTCGCCGCTCACGGGCTTTGCGCAGAGCGGGGCCCACACCGATGAGCGGATCGGACGAACGGGCCATAAGTGGGCCAAGGATAACCCCACTCTCGCCGGCCGGTAGACTTCGGTGATGGAAGAGACGATGACCGTCGTGGTCGAGATCCCGAAGGGGTCGCGGAACAAGTACGAGATGGACCATGAGACCGGCGAGATCTTCCTAGACCGCATGTTGTTCACGTCCATGCAATACCCCGCCGACTACGGCTACATCACCCAGACGCTGGGTAGCGACGGTGATCCGCTGGATGCACTGGTCTTCGTCGGCGAGCCCACGTTCCCTGGTTGCCGGATCCGCGTTCGGCCCGTGGGGCTGTTCCGGATGACGGACGAGAAAGGGGAGGACGAGAAGATCCTCTGCGTTCCGCTGCGTGATCCCTCCTGGTCCCACGTGGGCGACCTGGGCGGTCTCCCGCTCCCACTCCTGAACGAGATCGAGCATTTCTTCCAGGTCTACAAGGATCTGGAAGGCCACAAGGTGGTAACCGACGGCTACGAAGATCGAGCAAGCGCGGTGCGGGTGATCCAAGCGGCACGCGAACGGGCGGCCACCGGACCCACGCACGCGTGAGCTCGCGGGGTTCGCTGGCCGTCGGCGAGCGCGTCTACCTCCGGAGGATCCGCGCTTCAGATCGCGACGAGTTCCTCGAGCGTGCCTGCGCGAGTTCCGCGCTGCACCAGCCGTGGACGGACCCACCGACGACACCCGAGGAATTCGATGTGGTGTTGCGCCGAGGGCGAGGGCGCTCGGAGGAACGGCTCCTGGTCTGCCGGAACGACGATGGTGCGATCCTCGGTCAGTTCACGCTGTCACAGATCTTCTACGGACCCTTCCGAAACGCCTACCTGGGGTACTACGTATTCGTTCCATTCGCCCGTCAGGGGTATATGCGCGAGGGACTCCCGCTCGTACTTAGTCACGCGTTCGACACGCTGGCATTGCACCGGATCCAAGCCAACATCCAGCCGGGCAACGCCCCGTCGGTCGCGCTGGTCCGGGGTGCCGGCTTCACGAAAGAAGGGTTCTCCCGCCGATACCTGATCATCGACGATGAGTGGCGCGACCACGAGCAGTGGGCCTTGCTGGCTGAGGATCGCAGGGGCTGAACCGCGGACGGCCTAGGGCTGAGGGCTCGCGAACCATGGGGGGAAACCGCCTTTCGTCCGCTGCCGTGACCCAGGCCGGATGACTACGATGACGCCATGACCAACACCGAGCATGCAACCTGGGAAGAATCCCCGCTGTCGGCGATCCATGAGCTAGTTGTCGCCCCCCACAGTCTCGCGGAGGGCCCGGTGAAGTTCCTCTTGGTATCAGGGGTCCTGGACGAAGACCGATGGGGACTCATCGGCGCGTTCTGGCTGTCCATCGACGGGGATCGTGGTGGCTTCGTGGTGTCGCCTGAGGCGATCTGGAGCGGAAGCGAGATGGTCCGCTCCTACCGGAGCGCGATCGCTCGTGGCTGGACCGCTGAATCGATCTTCGGCTACTGGCAGCGACAGGTCGGTGCAAGCGGCTACGTGATGATCGATCCGCAACAGCACGCGGATACGCTGTTCCATGTGGCCCGCCGAGTCGGCGCCCTGTAGCCGTCACGCGGAGCGGCGTTCTTCCCACTCTTCCCACGTAACAAGGACGTCACGAGCCTTCGACCCCTGGCCGGGTCCAACGATCCCCTTGTCTTCGAGGAGATCCATCAGCCGGCCGGCACGCGAGAACCCCACCTTGAGTTTGCGCTGCAGCATCGACGTCGACCCGAGCGCCGACCGGATCACCAGCTCGGCGGCCTGCTCGAGGAGGTCGTCATCGCCGCCCAGACCGTGGTCGCCCGCACCGTCTGCCTGGGCCCCGGGTGGCAAACCCAACCCTTCCACGGTGTTCTCGTAGACAACCTCACGCTGGGTTCTGATGAAGTCTGTGATGGAGTGGATCTCCTGCTGTGTGACCCAGGCCGCTTGCAGTCGGGCCGGTTTGCTCGCGTTCGCGGGGGCGAACAACATATCGCCATGGCCGACCAGCTTCTCCGCGCCATTCTGATCCAAGACCACGCGCGAGTCGGCCTGCGAGGAAGTCATGAGTGCCACTCGCGAGGGGATGTTCGCTTTGATGAGGCCCGTCACCACGTCCACCGAGGGCCGCTGCGTGGCAACGACGAGGTGGATGCCGACCGCTCTAGCCATCTGCGCGATGCGACAGATCGCATCTTCGACGGCGCGCGGGGC
>JAYVBZ010000310.1:0-5745 GCA_043750215.1 Actinomycetota bacterium | reverse complement strand
TTCGTGGGATCGAACAGCGGCGTGCTCCCGGCGACGGCGACCGTGACCGGGTAACGCTCACCGAAGTACTCAACCGCGAGCTGTTCGCCCACCCGCGCGCGCTCCGGGGGCAGGTAGCTCATCAGCAGGTGCTTACCGACCGAGGGACCCGAGCCGGCGCTGGTCACGAACGAGCGGGTGCCGGTGGCATCGACGATGGGCTCACCCTCGCGCGTGAGGATCGGCTCGCGGCCCATCATGTACCGCGCGACGCCGGAGCCTGAGGTGTGGTCATCGACCGTCAGCGTGCAGAGCATGCGCACCGGATCCTGGGTCCGCTGCGCCAGGTAGGCATCGCGGCCGATGAAGCCGGCCTCCTTCACGCTTGGCCGCGCCATACCCGCCTGGACCAGATCATGTTCCAGGTCCAGCTCGTTCCCATGCGCGCGGTAGCCTTTCTCCAGGCGTCCGGTGACCGCGTAGGCTCCGATGCCGACGGGGACGGCGCCGCGCGCGCGCCCCGCTTCCCAGAGCAGATCCCACAGCCGGGCACCTTGTTCCGCCGGGGCGTAGAGCTCCCATCCCTGCTCACCCACATAGGAGATGCGTGAGGCCAGCACCGGCACGGACCCGATCGAGATGGGCCGGCAGGTGGCGAACGGGAAGCCGTCGTTCGAAACATCGTCGTCGGTGAGTGACCCGACCAGTTCGCGTGCGGCCGGTCCCCACACTCCGACGGTGGTCCATGCCGAGGTCGCGTCGAAGACCTGGGCCGAGCCATCGGCGGGCAGATGGTCGGAGATCCACTTCAGGTCGGTCATCCCTCCATGGCCCCCCGTGACCACGCGGAACGAATCCTGACCCAGCCGCATGATGGTGAGATCGGCCTTGATACCGCCGGCCCGGTTGAGGAACGGCGTATAGACGACGCGACCGATCGCTACGTCCATCTGGGCAACGGCCAGGAGTTGGAGCGCGCCGAGGGCCCCCGGTCCGGTGATATCGAGCACGACGAACGCGGAGAGATCCACCAACCCCACTCGCTCGCGCATGGCGAGGTGCTCCGCGTTGATGATGGGCGACCACCAGCGTGATTCCCATTCGCCTTCTCGCTGCATCACCCGATCTCCGAACTCGGAGAGCAGCGGGGCGTTCGATGCGTACCAGTACGGACGCTCCCAGCCGACCGCCTCGAAGAACACTGCACCGAGATCGCGTTCGCGGCTGTTGAACGGGCTCAGACGAACGTCGCGGTTGGATGACCATTGCTCCATCGGGTGCACGATCCCGTAGGTCTTGTTGAATCCCTCGGCGGAGCGGGCCTTGATGTGGCCCTGCGTCCGCTGGTGGGGATAGAAGCGAGTGATGTCGGCAGAGTGGGGGTCGATCTCGGGCTTGCCGTCGGTCATCCATTCGGCCACCGCACGAGCGATGCCCGGCGCCTCCTTGATCCAGATCGCGGCCGCGGACCACAGGCCGTGCACCTCGAGGGTCTCGCCAAGGAGCGGCATGCCGTCGGGCGTGAGCGAGAGCAACCCGTTGATCGCGTAGCGGATCCCGACGCGCTCATCACCCAGGATGTCGGGCACCAGCTCCAGTGCCTGCTCCATCTGGAGGTCGAAGTCGTCCTGAGTGAAGGGAAGTTCCGTCGGCGATAGCGCCGATTCTTCTATCGAGGGGATGTCGTCCGCGTCCATGAGGATCGGACGGTGTGCGTACGAGCCGACCTCGAGGTCACCGCCGTGCTGGCGTTCGTACATGTTCGTGTCCACATCGCGCACGATCGGGTAGGAGATCTCGCCCACCGAATCGGCGAACAACGGTACCGGGCCGACGCTGATCATCTGGTGCACGGCGGGCGTGAGCGGGATCGACGCGCCCGCCATGCGCGCGATCCGCGGACTCCAGATGCCGCAACAGATGACGACGGTCTCCGCCGTGAAGTCACCCTGGGATGTGCGCACTCCGCGCACGCGGCCGCCTTGGACGTCGACCCCGGTGATCTCGACGCCGGCAACCACGGTGAGCGCCCCGAGTTCGGCGGCGCGCTCCCGCATCAGGGTGCCGGCCCGGAGAGAATCGACGACACCTACGCTCGGCGTGGAGAACCCGCCGAGGATGACGTCCTGCGCGATGTACGGCACCAGTTCCTTCACCTGGGCGGGGGTCAGGAGTTCGGACTCGATACCCCACGCGGTGCTCGAGGCCATCCGGCGCTTGAGTTCCTCCATCCGTTCGGGCGTGCGCGCGACCTCGATGCCGCCGCTGCGCGTGAAGACCCCCAACTCCTCGTACTGACGGATGCTATCCAGTGTGAAGTCGGTCATCTCCTTCGAGTGGTCCACCGGGAAGATGAAGTTCGAGGCGTGCCCGGTGGAGCCTCCCGGGTTCGGAAGCGGTCCCTTGTCCAGCAGCACGATGTCCTTCCACCCGTGAAGAGCCAGTTGGTAGGCGATGCAGTTGCCGACGATCCCGGCGCCGACAACGATAACGTTCGCTTCTTTCCCGACAGCAGCCATCAGAACGCTCCCCCTGCGAGGTTGTGGGGCACATGATGCCTCAGCGCGGCCGTATGCGCCGCCAGCCCATGCCGGTCACCGTAGCCCACGGATCGATGGCCCTCCAGGCGAGCGCGCCGTGGGCCGCTGCTGCTATCGTGGCCCGTCATGATGACAACCGGCAACGCCGGAGCGGACATCGCTGGCGGCCAGGGGATCACCCTGCAGGAACTCCAGCTTGCCGCGCGCAATCACGGCATGCCTCTGGAGGGACTCCGTTACGACATCACGCCGCTCGGCATGCACTACCTGCTGACCCATTTCGACATCCCGGCGACTGCGGACCAGGAGTGGACCGTCCAGATAGGCGGTCGCGTTCGGGATCCGCTCATCCTGACGATGGACCAACTCCGTGCCCGCCCGGCCGTGACGCTGGCCGTGACGCTGGAATGCGCCGGGAACGGTCGAGCGCGCCTGCTTCCTCGTCCGCACAGCCAGCCGTGGCTCTCCGAGGCGGTCGGGACCGCCGAATGGACCGGCACTCCACTGGCTCCCATCCTGGATGAGGCCGGACCTTCAGACGACGCGGTGGACGTGAAGTTCACCGGAGCAGACCACGGCATCCAGGGAGAAGTAGAGCAAGACTACGAACGCAGTCTCTCGATGGCCGAAGCGCGCCGGACCGACGTCCTGCTCGCCTATGCGATCAATGGTCAAGCCCTCCCGCCGCAACACGGGTACCCGATCCGTTTGATAGTCCCGGGTTGGTATGGGATGGCGAGCGTCAAGTGGCTCCGCCAGATCACGGTGCTGAGCGAGCCCTTCGATGGGTTCCAGATGGACGCCTACCGCGTCCGGCAGCTCGCCCAGGACGAAGGTGTGCTGGTGACCCGGATCCAGCCCCGGGCGTTGATGATCCCGCCGGGGTTCCCGGAGTTCTTCGAGCGGACCAGGATGGTGGAGTCAGGACTCGTGCGACTGGAGGGACGCGCCTGGTCGGGCTGGGCGCCGATCACGCGGGTCGAAGTAAGCACGGACGGCGCGATGAACTGGTCCGAGGCGCAGCTGGGCGCCCCGCTCGGCGCTCACGGATGGACCAGTTGGTCGTTCGATTGGGACGCGGCGCCCGGAGACCACGAACTGCTCGCGCGCGCCACCGATGGGGCTGGCAACGTCCAGCCCATCGAGCCTCCTTGGAATCATCATGGGGTCGAGAACAATTCGGTCCAGCGTGTGCCCGTCACCGTCCGGTAGGCGCTCGCGGAGCGCTGACCGTTCCTTCTCCCGGCATTCGTGCGATCCGTAGATCGACGGGGCGGGGCCTTGCGGCCCCGCCCCTTACTGCGGTGGTTCTCGATCATGCCGGCTCAGGTGAGCGGCTTGACCGAGGTGATGTGTGTGCTCCAGTTCGCGTAGAACGTCCGCGTGTAGCCACATGTCGTGTCGACGCTGAACTCCGCGACACTACAGCGTTGCGCGGTGTACTCGTTCGCGAACCACATCCTGCCGTCGGGGGTCACCGTCGCCGCCGGGTAGTCGCCCCATCGGGGGTCATAGCCACCCACGCCAGTTGCGGTGAAACCGTCGTTCGGCCCGACACCCTGGCCGGTGATCTGGACAACGCTCGGCATCTGCCCAGGTGCGAACCGCGCGACGGCCGCACTCGGGTAGTTGTTCGGCCCGACCAGGGTCGCCCCGATCGCCCCGGCGCCCGTGGGTCCGACCACGATCGACGGGTAGGTCAGGTTCGCACCCTGCACGGCTACGTAACCGTTGCCCTCCAGCGAGGATGTCAGACCGGCACCCGCGCCTGAGGGATGCAACACGAACCACGCGACGCCGGTCCGCTGCTTGATCGCCTTCCACGAGCCGTTGTTCGTGTTGTACCAGGCGGCGCCTGAGCCCGTAAGCGGCGTGCCGGTCGTCAGGTACACGTTTCCGGCGTGAAGCCACGCACCGTAGACCTTGCCGGAGTTCCCCGGGTCAAGGACGATCGGCGCCTTGATGTTCGGGTAGTGGACCCCGATGCACGCCAAGGTGTTGACGCACGACAGCAGCGGCATGGGGCCGTTCTCCTGTTGTGCGAACCCCGGTGACGCGTAGGTCTGCGTTGAGACCGAGGTTTCCTCGAGCGCCAGGTTCGGCGTTGCGGTGTCCAGCGAGGACGTGTTCGACAACCCATACAGCGCGATGTTGCCGGCCAGGCCGGCTGTATAGGGAGAACCCGACATCCCGAAGTACATCGTGCCACCGGCCGACGTGTCCCGATCGGCGGGGAGTGCGTTCACCGGTTGCATCGTGTACGCGAGATCGTTGTACGTCGCCGTTGGGATGTTCTCGAACAGCGTCATCGTCGGGTCAGCGGTTCCAGCCACGAGGTCTGCCTTCGACAGCGCGTAGAGCTGGGTGCCGTTGAACCCGGGTCCGAAGAATTCGAACTCGTTCGTGGTGATGTAGAACCCATTGGCGTCCATCCCGATCTGGGGGTAGTCGCCGAAGCAGTAGCCGTCCAGGCAACCGTGGTCCGGTGTGCCGTTCTGACCGTTATTCGTCGTGTCGATCGACCAGATCTTCCACGAGCCCAGCGGGTTCGAGCTGGTGCTCACGGCCAGCCAGATCTGGTTCGTGCCGATGAAGTCACCGGTGACCGTGTTGAGATCGAGGTTGGCTGAGGTGGCGAACCATCGACCGGTGCTCGGGTCGTACAGGCACGCCGTGTCGAACATGGACGGTCCGAAGGGTCCGCTTGGACGGACGAAGTTCGGTGGGAGGCCGTAGAACTCGTTCAGGGTGAGGCCGACCGACGGGCCGTCCGGGAACGCCTTGTCGCCCGCGATGAGCGGCGTGCCACTCTTCGTGTAAACCTGGACAGCCGAGTTCACGATCTCGAAGACGTACTTCCCTCCGACGCACATCCCCTGGTCCGGCGGCTCGCCCGAGAACTGGTTACCGCCGCCGGAGAAACGGCTATCGAAGTGGTTCAGGCCTTGGAACTGACTCAGCACCCCGGCGGCGCTCTGCGAGACCGGGACTGAGCCGGCCGAGGGCGGCAGAACGTTGCCGGTCAGGACCGAGGAGCCGCCTTGTGGGCCGTCCTTCGCGGTCTCTGGATCCGGGCTCTTGATCTCCAGGCCGCCGACGGAATCGCCGATGCTTGGCGCCCCCTTCGCGGGCGCCGCGGGCCCCTGAACCGTGAGCGGGCCGCGCGTACCGACGAACGTCGCATGCGATCTGGCCTGGTGAACGGTTGGAGCTGCCGATGCGCCCA
>JAYVBZ010000309.1:0-1519 GCA_043750215.1 Actinomycetota bacterium | reverse complement strand
ATGGATCTGTGCTCACCCTTGAACCGAGGGCTGGCGTGCCGGACGGCCCGGTCTCGCACCCGGCCGTCCTCCTAGCGCCATAACTCGCTTCATCCCCTTCTCGAGATATCTACCGCACGACGTGCCGCTGTCGCCGCGCTGCTGAACACCAGCGCCGTGTGGCCAACGAGGATGGCGCCGTCGATGACCATCCCGATCGTTCCCAGTCGCCGCTCGCCCAGCTTCCTGGCCTTGGCGCCGAGGACGACCCCCACGATCATGGGTGTCATGAACAAGAGCGTGCTGACGACGAGCACCATCCAGCCGTGCCGCCGCACCGGACACCAGCAGGAACGGGACCATCAGCAGCGACCGGACGGCGTTTCATGAGACGAGAGCAACTTGCGTGCCGCGAGAGCCGCGACGCACAATCGCGAGCGGAGGCGCACCACTCGACGGATATGGAGACGAGGTTGGATCGTTGAAGGCGCACACCATCGAGCAGACACGAGTGGCGGAAGCGTTCGAACGGGAGAGGCGGCTCTTCGCGGACGAGCACCCGCGTTCCCGGAAGTTGTTCGACCGAGCCGGAAGCTCCATGTTCAACGGCGTCCCCATGCCGTTCATGACCGAGTGGCCGGGAGATTTCCCCATCTATGTTGCCGATGCGGTAGGGGCGGAAGTCGTGGACGTGGATGGCCACCGCTACGCGGACCTGTGTCTGGGCGACACGGGCGCGATGACTGGGCATGCTCCTCCCGCCACGGTGGAAGCGATGCTGGAACAGTTCAGGCACGGGGCCTCCCACATGCTTCCAACAGAGGACTCGGTGTGGGTCGCCGAGGAGCTCCAACGCCGCTTCCATCTTCCCTTCTGGCAGTTCGCGCTGTCGGCTACCGACGCGAACAGGTTCGCGCTCCGCGTCGCCCGACACGTCACTTCTCGCCCGAAGATCCTCGTCTTCAACTGGTGCTATCACGGCACGGTCGACGAGACGATCGCGACGGTCGTGGATGGCATCACCGGCCCACGCGAGGGCAACGTTGGGCCGCCGATCGATCCCACGATGACGACCAAGGTTGTGGAATGGAACGATGTCCCAGCGCTCCAGGCGGCCCTCGCACCGGGAGACGTTGCCTGCGTGCTTGCCGAACCGGCGATGACGAATGTCGGGATCGTCATGCCCGAGCCCGGGTTCCACGAGGCTCTTCGCAGACTTACGCGCGAGACGGGAACACTGCTGATGCTCGACGAGACGCACACGCTCTGCGCAGGTCCGGGCGGATGCACGGCCGAATGGGGACTCGATCCGGACATCCTGGTCGTGGGTAAGCCGCTCGCCAGCGGCCTCCCGGCCGCGGCCTATGGATTCTCCAGGGAAGTAAGCGAACGGTTCCTGGGAGGCTGGGACCCCGACGTATCGGTTACGGGGGGGCTGGGCGGGACCCTCGCCGGTAACGCGCTGTCCGCCAAGCTGATGCGGGTCACGATGGAGAGCGTGCTCACGCAAGAGGCGTACCGCGGGATGATCGCGCTCGCC
>JAYVBZ010000308.1:0-3963 GCA_043750215.1 Actinomycetota bacterium | reverse complement strand
GCTGAATCCCGGACCCCAGCGGTTCAGGAGGTCGGAGATCCGTCCGATGGAGTACGTATGAGATTGGTACTCGTCTCGTTCGCGGTGGCCATAGGTGTGGGATATCTGCTGGGAGGCAGGTTGTCCTGGCTCTCGGGCATCAAGATCCGGTGGTTCCCGCTGGCCCTTCTGGGTTTAGGTCTTCAGATGGCCCCGGTCCCTGGGGATCGCTGGCCTGTGTTCTTCCTCTACGTGTCCTTCGTTCTGCTGCTCGTGTTCGCGCTCGCGAATCTGCGGGTATGGGGCTTCGCGGTCATCACGATAGGGATCGTCCTGAACTTCACCGTGATCGTTGCTAACGGGGGTATGCCGGTTAGCCGTCAGTCGCTCATCGATTCCGGGCAGGCATCCACACTCACTGATCTCGTCTCCTCGGGAGGGGCCAAGCACCACCTTGTCGGCCCTGATGATCGCCTGACGTTCCTGGCCGACGTCATCGCGATCCCGGCACCCGTCTCCCAGTCGGTGAGTGCGGGCGACGTCTTCACTTACGGCGGCGTCGCTCTGCTCATCGCGGCTGCGATGCGTCGACGCCCCGAGGACATCAATGGAGAGGCCCCCGTCACACGGTCGGGGGCCGGCGAGGGCGCAGATGAACGAGTTTGAGCTCAACGAGGCGCCGTCGGGCGAGGCTTCACCTGATCGACGACGTTCCGCGGGCCAGCGGTCCCGCCGGGTAAGTGACGATCTGGTCGCAGCGCCGAACCCCAATCGTGCGCGACACCTCAAGATCGTCCTTCACCTCTTCGAGGCCAGCGTCTATCTGCCGATACTGGCCCTGATCGTCGCGTCATGGCTGAGCGATCCGAGTGACTTCACCGACTGGCAGCTCCTTACCTGGATCGCGGCCATCGCCTGCGTGGATCTGTTGCCGGTCCCGACGCAGGTGCAGGAGAGCTTCAGCCTGAGCTTCCCCTTGGAACTTGCAGTGGCCATCTTGTATCCGGCTCCCGTTGCCGCAGGGGTGGCGCTGCTGGGTAGCAGCGATTCCCGTGAACTGCGGGGCACCGTTCCCTTCACGCGCGCGCTCTTCAACCGGGCACAGGTGGCCGCGGCGGTCATCGTCGAGAGCCTCCTCTTCCATTCCGTCGCGTCTCTGTCCTCGCGCTGGTACATCCTCGCGTTCTCGGTGCTGGTGGCAGCCATCGTCGGGTACGGCACGAACATGATGCTCGTCGCGGTACACGTTCACTTCAAGATGGATCGGCGCCTCCGGTTGGTGATCGCGGAGATGCATTCCGGCGTCTTCGGCGAGTTCGTTCTGTCGTACATGGGACTAGCGCTTTTCAGCGTGCTGGTGGCTCTCTCGTTCAAGCAACTGGGTTCGTGGGCCATCTTCGTATTCATCGCGCCGCTCGCGTTCGCCAGGCAGATGTTCCAGCGCACGCATTCGCTGCAGGCGGCCACCGAGGAGCTCGCGGCCAAGCAGGCGGAGAACGAATTCCAGGCATTGCACGACTCGCTCACCGGGTTGCCGAACCGCGTCCTGTTCCAACTGAAGCTCGCCGAAGCTATCGAGGAGGCTTCGACCACGAACGGCGGCGTCGCGGTCATGCTGATGGACCTTGACCACTTCAAGGAGATCAACGACACCCTGGGTCATCACTTCGGCGACATGCTCCTCACCGAGATCGGTCCCCGTCTGGCCACCGTCCTTCGCCCGGGGGATATGATGGCTCGACTAGGGGGAGACGAATTCGGAGTGCTGCTTCCGAACCTCTCCGACGAATCGGTTGCCGTCCGCATCGCCGAACGCCTGGCGGAGGAACTCGAACGGCCGATCACGGTGGAGGGACTCGCCCTGGATGTATCGGGATCGATTGGGATCGCCGTCTACCCCGAGCACAGCCACAACGGAGAGACCCTGCTCCGGCGAGCGGACGTGAGCATGTATGCGGCCAAGGAGTCTGGCGGGGGCTTCGAGGTCTACCGCCCGGAGCTTGACCGGGAAAGTCCGGCCAGGTTGGCGTTGATCAGCCACGTGCGCCCAGCCTTGGAGCGGGGAGAGTTCGTGCTCTTCTATCAGCCCAAGGTTCGCCTGTCTGACGGAAAGGTTGCCGGGGCCGAGGCACTGATCCGTTGGGAGCACCCCGAGCTCGGCTTGGTGCCTCCCGATGAATTCATCCCGTTGGTGGAGAAGACGGTCTTGCTTCGCCCGCTCACCGCATTCGTCATGGAGGAATCGATGCGTCAGTGGCGGGAATGGGCAGATCGGGGTGTGCGGCTTCAGATCGCCATCAATATCTCCGTGCGATCGCTGTTGGACAATCATCTGCCCGATCAGGTGGCGGAGATCTTGGACAGGTACCAGGTACCGCCCGCGTTCCTCAAGCTGGAACTGACGGAGAGCTTCCTCATGGCGGACTCGGGCCGCTCTACCGCAGTGCTGGACGCCCTGAGCGAAGTAGGTGTGAACCTGTCCATCGACGACTTCGGGACGGGCTACTCGTCTCTCTCACACTTGAAGCGTCTACCGATCCAGGAGATCAAGATCGACCGTTCGTTCGTCATGAACATGTTGGCCGATGCGAACGACAGGATGATCGTGCGAGCCACGGTGGAGCTGGGCAAGAACCTGGGCCTGCAGGTAGTGGCCGAGGGTGTCGAGGATCGTGAGACGTGGGACACGTTAGCCAGCTTCGGATGCGACGAAGCACAGGGGTACTTCTTCAGCCGCCCCATCCCTTCCGACGAATTCTGGCGCTGGCTCTCCGTCCGGGACCCGAACGCCATGGCGCAGCCTTCCCCGCCCGATGCAGCGAACCGTCTGCACGCGATCTAAAGATCCCGCCGTAGACTCTCTTTCGTCTTCCAGATGCCCCGTCGCGCCGCGACCGGGGCTGTTCGCGTTGTGGAGGTTGGGTTGAGCCTGGAGCACCTGCTGGAGAGCTTGGTTACGTCCGAGCCGTTCGAACGTCTGCTGCTCACGCGCCAGCGGCCGATCTCCGCTCGCGCGGAGGCCGGGGAGGATTTCCTGATCGCGGGGTTGGCTGTCGCACTGGCAACCCCGATCCTCGCGGTTACCGCGGGGCCGCATGAGGCCGACGCGCTGGGTCCGGCGCTGGAGGCCTGGCTGGGCTCGGACCGTGTGGCGGTGCTCCCCGCGTGGGAGGCGCTTCCCTACGAGGGGATCTCCCCTTCCCCGGAAGTCGCGGCTCGCCGCGCCGACGCCGTCGCGCGCCTGCGGGGTGCCAAGGGGGCCTTCGTCGTCGTTGCCCCGGCCCTGGCGGCAGTGCAGGGCTTGATCCCCACCCTGGGCGTGGTTCCTCCGCTGGAGCTGGCGCCCGGCTCCGAGCTTCCCCCCGACGCATTGGCAGGGCGGCTGGTGGAACTCGGGTATACGCGGAGCGACATCGTCGAACACCGTGGTGAGTTCGCCGTGCGCGGTGGGGTAGCCGACATCTTCCCGGGAACCGCCCGCCGCCCCGTGCGCCTGGAGTACTTGGGCGATGAGGTCGAATCTATCCGCGAGTTCGTCCCGTCGACGCAGCTTTCAACCAAGCCGGTCGCGATCGCGCGCGTGCCCCCCGTTCGCGAACTGGTGGTTGACGAGGATGTCCGGGGTCGTGCGGAGGCACTCGTCCCCGAGATGACCGGCCGGATCCGCGACAGCCTCCAGAGTCTGGCCGACGGACTGCACCCCGAGGGTGCGGAGTCCCTTGCGCCACTTCTGTTCGATCACCTCCCGACGCCCGCCGAACTCCTGCCCGACGGATCGTGGGTCGTGCTCACACAGGCCACGCGAACCCAGGACCGCGCCCGAGCGGCCTTCGAGGAGGCAGACGCCCTAGCCACCGCGCTGACGTGGCCGGGGCCTCCCGCACTCCGCCCGTTGGACGGGGCGCTCTCAACACACGTGCAGCTGCACCTGACCGAGTTCACCGAGGGAGAGCCCACCGGACTCGCCTCGTGGGGATCGGCGCA
>JAYVBZ010000307.1:0-2957 GCA_043750215.1 Actinomycetota bacterium | reverse complement strand
CCCTTCGTAGCGAGCCTCCCATACACCGTCCGCGTCGGGTCCACGGTGAGATAGGAGGTCTCTCGCGGCTTCCAGTCGCGGACGCGGAACGGGTGCCCCCACATACCCGACCAGGCCGCACATGTTTCGGAGTATAGGAGCGACCCTCGCGCGGGTAGGGACGACTAAGATGGGTCGCCATGAAGCAGGTTGTGCTGGAACCTCGGACGGGCCGCGTCTCGGTCGAGGGTGTTCCGGCACCGACCGCCACGGCCGGCCACCTCCTGGTGCGGACCGACGTGTCGGTCCTCTCCCCCGGCACCGAGAGTCAGCTCATCCAGCTCTCCTCGATGAACACGCTGGCGAAAGCGAAGGCCAAGCCGGAGATGGCGAAGCAAGTCATCGATACGATGCGGCATGAGGGGATCAGGGCCGCGATGTGGAAGGCCCAGGCTCGCCTGGCGCACCCACTCCCCCTCGGCTACAGCCTGGCCGGAACGGTGCTTCAGCTCGGGAGCCGCGTGAACGGCCCGCCACCGGGTACCCGGGTCGCCTGCGGAGGGGGCCTGCTCGCGGTCCACGCCGAGATCGTGTCCATCCCACCGCTGCTGGTCGTACCCATCCCGGACGGGGTTTCCGAGGAGGAGGCAGCGTTCGCGTATATCGGAGCTATCGCGCTGCATGCGGTCCGGCTCGCAGAAGTCGGTCCGGGCGGGACCGCCTGCGTGGTGGGCCTCGGGCTCATCGGCCAGCTGGCCGTTCAGGTGCTTTCGGCCTCCGGCGTGCATCCGGTAGGCGTGGATCCCGATCACGCGCGCCTGGAGCTGGCGGCTTCCCTGTCCGGCTGCGATGTCGCCGACAGTGTCGCCCAGGCCGTTTCGATCTGCCAAGGTCGCGGCGGGGCCGATGCAGTGCTGGTGGCCACCTCGGGGGCCGATGACGACCTGGTCGGGCAAACCATCGACCTCGCCCGGGATCGCGGGCGCATCGTCGTGATCGGGAGCGCGCCCATCTCTCTGGATCGCGACCGTATGTACCGCAAGGAACTCTCGCTCGTGGTTGCACGCTCCGCCGGCCCCGGCCGATACGAGCGCAGCTACGAAGAGCACGGTGTGGACATGCCCGCCGGCCACGTCCGCTGGACCGAGGGCAGGAACATGGCGGCCTTCCTGGACCTGGTGCGACGCCGCCGCCTGGCCGTGAGCGAATTGGTCACCCACCACTTTCCGATCGAGGAGGCCGAGCGCGCCTACGAGATGCTGAAGTCCGGCCGGGAACGTCATCTGGGGATCCTCCTGGACTACGGGCATGCGGTGGAGGCTGCGACCTCTCTGGATGTTGACGTCGCCCGCCGCGTCGCTCGAGCCGTAGCGCGTCCGAACGTGAGCGTCATCGGCGCCGGAACGTTCGCGCGCTCGGTGCTCCTCCCCAGGCTTCGTCGCCTCGATGTCCGGCCCGTGGCCCTTGCCACCGCCACCGGCGCATCTGCCGCGCGAAGTGCCAAGCGGTTCGGGTTCGAGCGCGCCAGCACCGACGCATACTCCATCGTCGGTGACCCGGACACCGACGCGGTCCTGATCGCCACCCGCCACGACCTGCACGCAGAACTCACCGCCGCGGCCCTGTCGGCGGGCAAGCACGTGTACGTCGAGAAGCCCCTGTCGCTGGACCGAGAGGGCATCGATCTGGTCTGTCGGGCCTGGCGAGACGGCGGTTCGATCCTGTCGGTCGGATTGAACAGGCGGTTCGCCCCCCTCCTTCGTCGCCTGAGTGACGCGTTCGAAGGGTCGGGATCGATCAGTGCCGCCTATGTGGTGAACATCGCCCCGCCCGCCGCAGACAGTTGGGTCCTGGACCCGGACGAAGGGGGCGGCGTTGTCCTGGCGGAGGGCGGCCACTTCATCGACGTCCTCACTTTCCTGGCC
Organism: Actinomycetota bacterium; assembly: GCA_043750215.1. GTDB lineage: Bacteria > Actinomycetota > UBA4738 > UBA4738 > HRBIN12 > JANXVR01. The sequence continues at coordinate 1,053 of JAYVBZ010000307.1, read as the reverse complement.
GGCGCTCCTCCTGTGGAGGTGACAGCCGTGCCGGCGGGGAAGCACTCCTACCAGGCGTCGCTTCGGTTCGGCGATGGTTCGGTCGCAAGTATCACGTACTCGACCGGAGCGTTGGGCCGCGGCCCCAAGGAACTGCTGACGGTGGTCGGGCGAGGTGTCCTGGCGCACATGAGCGACTTCCGTTCCCTTTCCGTGTGGAGCGGCGCGCGGAAGCGGACTTCTCGTTCCAAGCAGGACAAGGGCCACGAGGGCGCACTCCGTGCCTGGGTGGGGGCCATCAGGGAAGGCAAGCTCCAGCCCGTGGCCATGTCGGACATCGTGGCCGTCAGCGAAGCCACGATCTGCGTGCAAGAGGCCCTGCAGACGGGGGCTCCGGTCGCCGTTCGCCTGGACAGATACGCCGATATCACGGGTGACCCTCGGACTTGATGAACCCCCTGGGACAACGGCTTCGAGGTCTTGCCTGCCGAGATCCGGGCCAACGATGATCTCCACCGTCAACGTGGTGGGGGCGCGCCCCAATTTCATGAAGATGGCGCCCCTGCACCGGGCGATGGTTGCATCCGGGCGGTTCGAGGTCTGCCTGGTCCACACCGGCCAGCACTACGACGATTCGATGTCGGACGTGTTCTTCCGTGACCTCGGGCTGCCCGAGCCCGACGTGGACCTGGATGTCGGCTCGGGCACTCACGCGGAGCAGACTGCCGGCGCGATGCTGGGGCTGGAGCGGGTGTTGATGGAGGTCTCACCGGACCTGGTGGTTGTTGTGGGCGACGTGAACTCGACCCTCGCAGGTGCCCTGACGGCGGCCAAGCTCGGCATCCCCCTCGCGCACGTGGAAGCCGGCCTTCGCTCCTACGACCGGACGATGCCGGAGGAGATCAACAGGGTGGTCACCGACGTACTGAGCGACTATCTGTTCGCGCCGTCACACGATGCAGTCGAGAACCTCTATCGGGAGGGCATCCCCCCCGAACGCGTCCACGAGGTCGGCAACATCATGATCGACTCCCTGCTGTCGTGCATGGACCGGCCGGTCGCTTCGACCATCCT
>JAYVBZ010000306.1:0-1992 GCA_043750215.1 Actinomycetota bacterium | reverse complement strand
TCGGCGAATGGCGGACGGACCTTACAACGTCATCCGCGATGAGTTCCGTCACCCAGGACTGACCAAGCGAGAGGCGCTCAGGGTTCTGCGGTCCATCCTGGCCCAAGGTGGCAAGGGAACCGAGCTCCGAGTCCAGAACGCCAGGGACAAGCTCATCTTCCACGTCAAGCGCGTCCCCCTCTCGGTCTACGATGACCCATTCCGCGATGCCTACTACAGCTCGGCGCGGATCGACGCCGGTGTTGATTTCTGCGGCACGGGACCTGTCTACGCGATCGGACCGGGGGTCATCGTCAACGAAGGCACGCCCTCGCACACGTCGACCTTCGGTTACGACATAGCTGTCTACCGCCTCACCGCTGGACCGGCCGAAGGCAAGTATGTCTTCTTCGCCGAGCACTACGACAACATGGGCCGGCGCAATCCGGGGGACCGTATCGACTCGAACACGGTGCTCTACCGGATGAACGGGTGCATCGAGATCGGATGGAGCGACGGCCCTCCGCGTAACGGAAGCGAAGCATGGGACTCCGGTACCTACTCCGAAGGCCAACGCTCCGCGCTCGGTGACAACTTCTCTCTCCTGCTCGTGGCCCTCGGGGGTAAGCCCGGACTCACTCTCGGTAGACCAACGACCGGAAAGCTCCCCGAGGGCTACCCCAAGAGTTGGAAGGGCTTGGTGTGACACATGTCCAACGGTGTGTATGAAGGCGATACGCCTCCCCCATCTATCGACCCGACCGTTGCGACGAACGAACGGATCGACCGTGAGACCGCGCATCTCGAAGGCCGGCTCACCCGTCAGTTGGCATCCATCGAGAACGAACTACAACTACGTCTCGTCTCTGCGGCAGAGTTGAGCGTCGAGAAGTTCAGGAAGGTCGAGCAAGAGTTCGAGCTGATCGAGCGTCAACGTAAGGAGCAGAAGGAGGACACGAAAACGGCCGTCGATGCTGCCCTGTCCGCACAGAAGGAGGCCGTGAAGGAACAGACCGCTGCCGCTTCACTCGCCACGGCGAAGTCCGAAACCGCCACCGGAAAGCAACAGGAGCAACTTGCCTCAACACTGACCACGGCCATCGAAGCACTGCGCCGTTCCATCGACGAGGTGAAGGAACGTATCGCAGAGGTTGACCGTAATGCTCGGGACGCCGCTGCTGACAGCGACCGCAAGACCGCCACGACTATCTCGGAACTGCGCTCCCGGCTAGACGTCGGACCTCCCTCGCTTCGAGTCCTTCAGGAACGCTCGGATGAGAATGTCGGCAGGAGAGTTCAAGCGGTCGATACTCGCACGCTCATCTTCGCTCTGGTCGGTTCCCTCGGCGCCATCATCGCCATCGCCGCCGCCGTCCTGGCAGCGACGGGGCACTAAGGAGATGACGTGGACCCACCGTTCCGTATCCTCCGCATCATTTACCGAGATCCGGCGATGGACTGGACCTGGGACCACACCCAGCCCTATGAGCCCGTCCGGTGTTCGGTGGTGGGCTACGAAGTGAAGCTGACCACGGACTACTTCCACATAGCCGCAGAGCTGGTAGGCGATGACGAGTGCCGCGCCGTGACGCACATCCCGGCCGCCTGTGTCGATTCAGTTACCGAACTCGTACCCCGACCCAAGAAAGGAGGTAGTGAATGAGTCGCGTATTCCTGATCGCCGCGGTAGTCATCTTTGCGCTTGGGCTGGTCCTGCACTTCGTGGACCCCAAAGCCGTCGATGACGTAGTGATCCTGTTCGCTGGACTCGGTTGCATGGCTGCAGCCGCCGTCACCTAAGGAGGAACCATGACACTCGCATCACTTGCACCACAGCCCGGATGGAAAGATACGTTCATTCGCGCGTTCAAGACCGCTATCTCAACGGGGATCGGCGTGCTCTCAACGAACCTCGCGGGCTGGACGAACCTGACCGCGCTCCGTGGCGCAGGCATCGTTGCTGCCGGCGCAGCGTTCACCGTGATCATCAACAAGGTGCTCGACTTCGCCAAC
>JAYVBZ010000305.1:0-2826 GCA_043750215.1 Actinomycetota bacterium | reverse complement strand
CGGGTGAGGTCTGTCGGGCTACGGGAATCTTGTGAGTCGGTAGTGAGGCCAGCATCCCTGGGCCGGCCCGCGCTTCGCGGGCCGGCCCTTCCCGTGCGTGGTCGACTCTCTGCAGGAGGGATCACGCCGGTACGCTCTCGCGGCCTCCACGCATGAGGAATGCAAGCAGGTACATGAGCGCGACCACGATCAGGAGCGCCCTGTAGCCGACGACCAAGGCCCCATATTCGAGTACCCCGCCGACCATCGCGCCCAGCAGGTTCGCGCCGAAGGCAACCGTCGCCGAGGCGACATCCTTGAATCGCTGCGCGAACACGAGGTTCGCGAGGAACACCGGAGCGAATGCGAGCCCGATCGCCGCCACGAATCGCGGGAGCAACGCGAGCGATAGCAGCGACTCTTGCGGTACCGCCCACGCGAGGACCAGGGCCAGGGCCAACGCCGCGAACAGGACCCTTGGCGGCGGCAACTTGACCCTACGGGCGACGGCAACTGCGGCGAGCACTGCGAGCAGGATCCCCGCGAATACGAGCGCGTTCACGAACCACGTCGTCCCGAATAGCAACGCGAACTGCACGACGTTCTTGGTCTCAAGAAGTAGGAAGGCGACCCCCATGAAGAACAGGTCTGCGAACGGCCGCATCTCCCGGAACGGACCACCGAACGTTCGGACGACGACCGCCGACCCGAGGAGGATCAGGAGCAGGGATACGAGGTAGAACTGTGGGATCGTCCGCCCCTGGAGGTAGGGGAAGGGGTGATCGTCGGTTGCCACGGACGGTGTTGTTGTCGAGGCGCTCCATGTGGTCGAGCACGAGATGTCATCGATCGCCAGACCCACGGTGAGCACCGCTTGCTGCCGCGGTCCGAGGGTCCCGCCCCCGTCGTCGATGCACGGCGGGTGGCCGAACGCCTGCGTGATGGTCGCCGCGAAGCGGTCGAACACGTCGGGGCGATAGTAGTTGTACATGGTGAACGCCCCGCCCGGCGAGAGGTGATCGCGCACAGACCGCATCGATTCCACGGTGAATAGGTAGCTCTCGAGGCGGAGCGAGGACTGCCCGGATACAAGCGTGAGCGAGTCCGGCAGCGCGAAGATGATGAGGTCATAGGTGGTGTCGGTCCGCTCCAGGAAGGCCCGGCCGTCGCCGATGTGCGCCGTTACGCGGGGATCTTGGTAGGGATGGTTCGGGTGCTGATCTCGCCCGATGGCCTGGATCACCGGGTCGATCTCGACGGCATCGACGTGTTGTGCCCCCATCCGGAGCGCCACCGCAACGTCGTTGCCATTCCCAGCGCCGACCACAAGGACGTTGCGCAGCGGGTTGCTCCCCAGGTGGTCGTAGGGCTGGAAGTAGAACGGCTGCATGGTCTTCAGCAGGTCGATCGGCACGATCGACTGGTGCGGCAAGCCGTTCACCTTGATCGAGATGATGCCTTCGCTGCTGGGACTGGACGCCGTAACGCGGTAGTACGGCGACCAGTGGTCGTGCGGCGACACCGAACCCGCAGCGAGGAGGAGCACCAGGGCAAGGAGCGCGATGACCGTGCGCGGCGTGACGTTGGGACGGACCATGGCCCACAGCACCGCCACGATGACGACGGCCCATGCGACCGGAGGGGCGCCCAGGAACGAGAGGGCGGAGAACGCGGTGATGCCCACGAGGCTCCCGGCGATATCGAGCCGGTAGGCCTCCAGTGGCTCGAAGAGGCCGAAGAGCCGTGCCACTCCTTCGGCTATCAACGCCATCACGACGGCGACGCCACCGAAGATCAGCGGCAGCGTCACCCAGATGGGCAGTGCAAACATCCCGAACAGGCCGGAGAAGTGCCGACCCTGAGACTGGGAGACAGACACCGGGAAGAGGGTGACGAAGAGCACGAACCCCGCAAGCGCGGCCGGCGCCCGCCCAGAACGGTCCGTCTTCGCGCCGACTCGGAGGAAACCCACCCCGATCCCCAGGAAGCTCGCGAGCAATACGAAGTTTGAGAAATAGGCGAGATAGACGACGCTGGCGGCCGTCCAACGGATCAGGACAAGCTCAACGAAGAGCATCAAGAAACTCATCAAGAACAGCCGCCAGGAGTCCCGCATCCGACGGAGCTTACCCGGTGACCCCCGCGCATATCGGGCTGTTCGCCGGGGTCGGAGATGCTGGTAGCGTCTGCGATCGTGTCGTTGCGACCCGACGTTTCCGACGTCTCCGAACCCGGGCTTGGACAGGAGACACGATGGCGCTCCTGACGTTGTTGCGCCGTCCTATCGACCCAGCCAAGCACATCCGAGAGGTCGACGGGCTGCGTCTCCTCGCGATCGGCAACGTGGTCCTCGGGCACATCGCGCCGTCGATGGCGAATCAATACACCGCCATCACCGGCATCTCGGTCACGCATCAGTGGTTGCTGAACACCCTGGCTGACGGGAGACGGGGAGTGATCCTGTTCTTCGTGATCAGCGGATTCGTGTTGTCGCTCCCGTTCCTGCGCGCCTCAGACTCAGGGAGGAAGATCTCGACCCGCGCGTACTTCCTTCGCCGGCTGACTCGGCTTGAGCCGCCCTATGTGCTGTCCCTGGCGATATTGCTCATCGGCGATGTCATCCTGCTTCGGCAACCGGCTATGGATCTCCTGCCGCACTTCCTAGCGGGCGTTCCCTATCTGAATACGCTCATATTCGGTACCCGCAATCCGATCAACTCTGTCGCGTGGTCCCTCGAGGTCGAGGTCCAGTTCTACATCCTGATGCCGCTGATCGCGATCCTTCTGGTGCGAGCGTTCTCAAGACGGCGAGTGATCTTGCTGGCCGGGATCGTCGTGTCCCTGGTG
>JAYVBZ010000304.1:0-3455 GCA_043750215.1 Actinomycetota bacterium | reverse complement strand
GTTCGCGGCTCCTCCCGCGCCATCGCAGCCTGCACCTGGAGCCGCGCTTCGCGCGGCTCCAGCTCCGCCAGGTTCCGTTCGACGACGCGGAAGAACCGTCCGGACGGAACACCACCGCTCAGGATGATCTGGGATGCCATGCCCGGGTAGTCCACGGCATGCTGCAACGCGACGAACGCCCCGAACGAATGCCCGAGCACGGCGAATCGCTCAAGCTCGAGCGCGCGAGCGAGCATGATCACATCCTGTGCCAATCGCGGAAGGGTGAAGGTCTCCAACTCCACCGGGTCCGACCTCCCCTGCCCACGCTGATCCACGAACAGGAGACGGAACCGTTGGGCCAAGGGGTCCAGATACGCGCCGAATGCATGATGATCCAAACCTGGTCCCCCATGAAGGACGATGATGGGGTAGCCGGCCCCTCGCTCGTGCACCCAGAGCGATGTGTCATCCAGACGGACGGGTCCACTCACCGAGCGGGTGAGCCCCACTCGCCGGCTCCGACGATCCTGAACCCCGCGTCTTTCCGCTTGTACCGACGGTTGATGGAGATGAGGAGCGGGGTCAGCGTTTCGGTGATCCTGGCCATCGCCAATCCTCCGCAGTGGACCCAGCGCAGCCCCGGTATCTGATCGACCAGCGAGCCGATGAGCGCGACGGCTTCGGCATCATCCCCGGCCAGCAACACATCAGAGTCGATGGGGCTATCCAGGTCGGTGAGCGCAGAGGCGGCGATCGTGTGGAATCCCGCGACGAACCTCGGCCCCTGGCCCACCAGCGCGCGAGCCTGTTCTGCGGCTGAACCCGCCCAGGGACGGAGCACCTCCCATGCCTTCCCGCCAACGGCGGTGGCCAGCGGACTCGTGGCATCAAGCACCACCATCTGGTCGGTCAGGGCTGCTTTCACGCTCTCATAGGTCTTCGCCTGTCCCGCGAACGGAACCGTGACGACGACCACATCCGCTCTCGGCACCGCCTCGATATTGACCGCGCCGCGCATCGACGCGTCCGCCCCCAGGATCGCCTTGGCGCGCGATACGGCTTCGGCCGCCTTCGCCTCATCACGGGAACCGATAACCACATCGTGTCCGGCGGCGGCGAAACGCAAGGCCAGCCCGAACCCCTCCGCACCCGTTCCGCCGACTACCGCGATCCGCATCTGCACAGCCTAGCCCCCAGCACGTAGGCTCGCCCCCGTGCCCGACTGGCTCACCTCCGTCATCGAACTTGTAGTCGGACTCGTCTGCCTGGTCGCGGCATGGGGAGCCTGGATCCGGCTCCATTCGCGGCCCACCACCCTGCTGCTCATCCTGGCCGGCATCGCCGCTGCGGGTCACGCACTGTGGATGCTCGCAACCGTGTGAGGAGAGCATCGCTCGCGGTGGTGTCCGGTACGATGCCACCAGCGCTCGCCTTGACGCGCAACCGTATGCCTACCACCGCAGAAGACCTCGCGATCGTCCACCGAGCCCTCGAGGAGGACGCGCCCACGGGCGACCTCACCAGCGAACTCGTGGTGCCGTCGGCATCCCGTTGTACCGCCCAGCTCATCGCGAAGGAGCCCGGTGTCCTGGCGGGAACCGGCGTGGCAGGAACCGTCTTCGACGTCACCGCTCAGCAAGACGGCACCGAGATCGCGCAAGACTGGAAGTTGGAGGACGGTGCACCCCTCACGCGGGGAGCGGTGATCGCGACCTTCTCCGGCCCGTTCAGAACGGTCCTTCGCGCGGAGCGGCCGGCTATCAACCTGCTGGCACATCTATCCGGGATCGCGACGCTCACCCGTCGCTACGTCGAAGCCGCCGCGCCGGCCGAAGTGCTGTGCACAAGGAAGACGCTCCCCGGGCTCCGCTCCGTCGAACGCCTGGCCGTGGCAGCTGGGGGCGGGTCGCTGCACCGCGCATCGCTGTCCGAGGCCATCCTGATCAAGGACAACCACCTGCGCGCTGCCGGCGGCGTCACTGACGCGGTTGCGCGCGCGAAGGTGAGCGGGTTGCCGGTGGAGGTCGAGGTCGAGACCATGGCGCAGCTCGAACAGGCGATCACCGCGGGCGCGGATCGGATCCTGCTGGACAACCCGACCCCGGCCCTGGTCCGGCGCGCGGTGGCACTGGTGGGAGATCCGCTGCGCTTGGAGATCAGCGGAGGCGTGACCTTGGAGACGGTCGGGGAGCTAGTGGCAGCCGGTGCCCGCATCGTCTCGGTAGGCAGACTCACGCACTCGGCCCCTTCCCTCGACATCTCTTTGGAGGTCAGCGATGTCGGCGCCTGACGCTGCCGCGCTGGTCTCGCGGGGATATGAGCCGTGGGCCGCGGAGGTCCGCCGCCTGGCGGATCAACGCGGCGCCGTCATCCTCGCGCACAACTATCAGGTCCCCTGGATCCAGGACGTCGCACATCACGTGGGAGATTCACTCGCGCTTAGCCGGCTGGCCGCTGCCACGGACGCGCGCGCCATCGTGTTCTGCGGGGTCCACTTCATGGCCGAAACCGCGAAGCTGCTCTCCCCGGAAAAGACCGTCCTCCTGCCCGATCTACGTGCAGGATGTTCGCTCGCCGATTCGATCACCGCCGACCAGCTGCGCGCCTGGAAAGATGAGCACCCGGGCGCGGTTGTGGTCGCCTACGTGAACACGTCGGCAGAGGTCAAAGCCGAGTCGGACATCTGCTGCACCTCGTCCAACGCCGTCGATGTTGTTCGCTCCATCCCCGAAGGGACAGAGATCCTGTTCCTTCCCGATATGTTCCTGGGAGCCCACGTCGAACGCCAGACCGGTCGCAAGATGGAGGTTTGGATGGGCGAATGCCACGTGCACGCCGGCATCCAACCCGGCGACCTGCGCGCGAAGATGGCCGCGGAGCCGGAGGTAGAACTCATGGTTCACCCCGAATGCGGCTGCACCACCAACGTCATCTATCTGCTGGGCGAGGGCGAACTCCCTGCCGACCGAACCAAGGTCCTATCTACGGGAGGGATGGTGACCGAGGCACAGAACTCCAAGAACACCAAGTTCCTGGTGGCGACGGAGACCGGCATCCTCCACCAACTCCGCAAGGCCCAACCTGACAAGATCTTCGAGCCGATCGACCGTGCCGCCGAATGCCGATATATGAAGGCGATCACTCCCGAGTCCCTGCTGGTCGCCGTCCGCGATGGCGTGCACGAGATCACGGTTCCCGACGACATCGCGGTTCGCGCGCGCCGGGCCGTCGAGCGGATGATCCAGATCGGCCCGACGGCAGGTGTAGTGAGCGGGTAGTCGCCACCATGCGAACGGTTGTTGTGGGTGCCGGAGGTGCGGGGTTGTGGTGTGCGATCCACGCCGCCGACCGCGGTCCGGTAGTGCTGGTCGCTTCACCGGTGGCCCGGGAGAGCGCCACCTCGTGGGCGCAAGGTGGGATCGCTGCGGTCGTCACCACGAACGATTCGTTCGAGTTGCATATCGCGGACACGA
>JAYVBZ010000303.1:0-3796 GCA_043750215.1 Actinomycetota bacterium | reverse complement strand
GACCCCGATGCCTTCAAGGACGCCCCCTTGTTCCGCGAGCTCCAGCGCATCATGCAGTCCTCGTCGGGCCCGGTGAACTGGGAACTGGCGCGACAGGCTGGGGTGGCTTCGGTGGCAGAAGCGGGCGAGGACCCCGAGCCCAACCCCGCGGAACTCCACACGCTGGAGGAAGCGGTTCGCGTGGCCGAATTGCACGTCGCTCGCTTCACCGGGCTGGAACCTCCAACCGACCTGGTGGTGGTGAAGCCGGTTCGCCGGGCCGGATGGGTGAACGCGAACACCGAGAGCCTTCGTGCGGTGATGGAACCGGCGGCGCAGCGGATGGCGGACGCGTTGAACCGGGCCGGTGAGAGCGCAGCCGCCGACGAGGAGGCCGCCGGCCTCGGCGCGATGCTCGCGCAGATGGGCCCGATCCTGCAAGGAACGCAGATCGGCTCGGTCCTGGGATCGTTGGCGCAGCACGTGATGGGCCAGTACGACATCGCCGTTCCCCGCGGGAGCGACGCGGCATTGCTGTTCGTTATCACCAACATCGCGGCGTTCGAGAAGAACTGGTCTTTGGAGCCTACGGAGTTCCGGACGTTCCTCGCGATCCACGAGGTCACGCACCATTTCGGATTCGCTCGACCCTGGACCACCGAACGCTTCGCGCGCTTGGTCGACGACTACTTGTCCGGCATGACGATCGATCTGCAAGGCGTTCAGTCAAGGCTTGCGTCACTAGACCCCAATGACCCCGGCTCCATGGAGCGGGCCCTTGGAGGCGAGACCCTCTTCGGTCCCGTCATGGACGACGAGCAGCGGCTGAAGCTCGCGCGGATCCAGGCGTTCATGGCAGCGGCAGAGGGATACGGCGATCACGTGACTCACGCGGTCGGCAGCGAGCTCCTCGCCACATACGACCGGATCCAAGAGGCGATGCGTCGCTACCGTGACGGCGAATCCGGCGATCCGATCTTCGAGCGTCTCCTCGGGGTAGAGATGCAGCGCGAACACTATGAGGCCGGACGAGCCTTCTGTGATGCGGTCGCCCAGCAGACCGACGAAGCCACCCTGGCCAAGATGTGGGATTCCGCCGACGCGATGCCCTCACTTCCCGAGATCAGAGAGCCCGTTCTCTGGCTCTCGCGAACCGTGTGAGCGAAGTCTCCGCTGGAGAGGAACCGCGGTGATGGTCCAGACCCGGGCATTCAGTGGGTGGGACGACCTCCGCGCGATGCAAGCGGTCCGCTCGGCGAGATTGCTGGCTTCACCAGGACGCGCCGCCGCCCATCCGGGTGATATCGCGTGGTGGGCGGGATGGCCACCCCGTTCCGTGGGAGAGCTCGGAGAGATGGTCCTGCTGTGGGAGGAAGCCGGCGAGGTGAACGGGTTCGCCTCCTACGCTTGACATCATCTTCTGCATCCAGTTCTCGCCGGTGATGTGCACATCGTTGCGCACCAACGGGAACAGCCCCCAGAAGGTGAAGAAGATCGTGGTCTCCATGCCCATCGCGGCACCTGTTGTGCCCAGGATGAAGCTCGGCCAGATCTTATCCAGGTCGCCGCTCCACGCCATGATCACGAGCTTCTTGTGTGGCACGTGCGTAGGTTCAAAGGAGGTTGTGACGGGCACGTCGAGCGTCGCTTCCATCGCAGTCATCGTCCTCACCTCGTCTTCCTGATCAGGAACCGGTATACGCCGGCGTCCTCGGTCTGCTCCACGAGTTCGTGACCGGTCGATGTGCACCATGCCTTGAAGTCAGGAACCGACCCCGGGTCGGTCGCGAGCGATTCGATCAGGTCTCCGACTTGTAAGTCCCGGAGCGCCTGTGCGGTTTTGGCGATCGGCATGGGGCAGGACAATCCCTTCAGGTCCAGCGTTCTCGCGATCGTGTCACTCATCGTGTGGCCCCTTCTTCAGACCCTTCTTCGACTTCGAGAACGGTGCGTTCTCGGGTATCCGGCCTTGTGGCACCGTCTCCCAGTACATGCGGTTGAAGAGCCATTTCGCGAGGTGCCACGCGCGGTTGGGCTGCGGCGGCACTGGCGGGTTCTCGTAATCGAACCGCAGCGACGTCGCCTTCCCGTCTCCGGTCTCCAGGAAGCACATGACCCTCCCGCCGTAGTTCTCTTTCGGCGCCATCCCCTTCACCATCGAGGCGATCCGGCTGGGCGATCACTGGCGCTTCGAAATGCGCGGGGAGAGAATAGAACTCGAAGGACCCTTCCGCCGGCCCGGGGATCTGTTCGGGCACCAAGCGGGCACCCGTCGCCACCACGAGGTAATCGCATTCCAGCATCCCCCACGCTCCAGTCGTCGACCCCTTCACTCGATGGGCCCTAGCGTCACCATCATCATCGAGGCCCTCCGGCAAGGAACCCGGGGCCAACCGGACCGGTCTGAGGGGGCCTTCTGGGCTCCCCGGCACCCCGCCGAGGTCCTACATTCGTAGCAACGAACGAAGGAGGGCAGGATGACCAACCAACCACGGCGAGGCTTCACGGAGATGCAAGCACGTGCCGTGGCCGACGATATCGGGATCGACTTCGCATCGTCGGCGTTCGACATCGAGGCATTCCGCCAGGGTATGGAGGTCGAGCTTGAGCACGGATCGAAGGATCCCGAGACCAACGTCACGGGCGATGACCCTTCGATCACGGGCAAGATCACGTGGGCTCACCTGAAGGAATTCCCCGACTACTACGAGCGCCTGGAGGTGATGGAACGAGGGGCCGAGGACTCGACGACGTAGGGCCGCAACCCGCTATCCTTCCGCCCGATGCAGACGGTGGGAGAACTCGTGGCCGCGGCCGTGGTCGACACCCGGGTTTGGGAGGCGTACGCGCAGGACGCCGCTGACGGGGTGTACCTGGTCGGTCAGCCGGGTCCCGCGTTGCCCTTCGTCATCTACCGTGCCTGGAAGGTGCCGACCGGCTTCGTCAACGAAGAGGTTCGGTTCTACGGCCCTTCCGGTCGATTGGTGCACCGCTGGGGTCCGCAGATCCGCCGCATGGTGGGCTCGATGGACCTCACCACTGAGATCGACCGCGTCGACGGCGTAGTCTTCGACGAAACGGGGACCTACCTGGTGTCGTTCATGCTGGACGGGGAGATCGTCGGCGAGATCGAGATCCCGGTCGCGGTGCAGGTCGCGCCTCAGAAGCTCGGGACAGACACCGAGACCGGTCTGAAGAAGTCCGATGTGATCTGGGTGGGCACCGAGATGGGTGGGCGCCGTCGGACGGTCCCCGCGTGGTTCACGTACAAGAACGGGAAGATCCTGCTGGTATCTCAGAAAGAATCTGGGCCCGAGGAGCAGACCGTACCCGGCGTCCCCGATGCACACGAACTGGTCGTCATCACCAGACGCAAACTCCGTGATACATCCTTACAAGAGTTCGTCGCGTCGCAGCGGGTGCTCGAAGGGGCCGAGTGGGAGGCTGCCGCCGCCGTGCTCGCCGACCGGCGCCGCAGCCGCAACGGTCCTCCCGGGGATGCCATCGCACGCTGGCGCACCAGCTGTCACATCGTCGAACTCACCCCTAGCGCTCCCGCTTAGGTATTCATCTGGCGGCCCAGCGCAGCAGCTACCGCCGCGATCTGCTTCCCGAGTTCCGCCATCTCACTGGGCAGGAGGGCCTGAGGACCGTCGCAGAGCGCCGTCTCCGGATCGTGGTGCACATCGATCATCACCCCATCGGCCCCCGCGGCAACCGCAGCCAAGGCCATCGGTCCCACCAGGTGGCGCTTGCCCACCGCATGGCTCGGGTCGACGATCACCGGGAGGTGCGACTCGTGTTGGGCCACTGCCAT
>JAYVBZ010000302.1:0-6547 GCA_043750215.1 Actinomycetota bacterium | reverse complement strand
GGCGAAGTCATCGACGTCGGTGGCGGATGCAACCCGTAGGTCTCCTTGACGGATAGGAAGGGCAGGGAAATGACAGATGCATTGATCCTAGTTGTTGGGGCGACGGGAACGGTTGGGGGCGAACTGGTCCAGCAACTGGTCGACGGGGGGCACAGGGTACGCGCGCTGACGCGTGACTCAGCCAAGGCGAAGCTGAAATTGGGTGCCGCCGTCGAAATAGTCGAAGGAGACCTTGGGAAGCCGGAGACGCTGGCGGAGGCGTTCGTGGGTGTAGACAAGGCTTATGTTCTCTCCCCAGCTGTAGGGCCAGAGTTCCCGGAGCTGGAAGGCAACGCGTTCGATGCAGCGAAAACAGCAGGCGTCAAACATCTCGTCAAGCAATCCAATAGCGTCGTTGCGGAGGACTTCATGGCCGGAACTCCCTTCGCTGAATGGATGGGGAAGAGCGAGGAGAGGCTGCGCACCCTCGGGGTCGCCTGGACGATCTTGCGACCCGCATTCTTCGCCACGAATTTCATCGGTGACTTCGCGATCGTGCCACAGGGCGGGCTATCCCTGCCGACGGGCGATGGAAAGGACGCCCCGATCGACCCGCGCGACGTCGCTGCGGTAGCTGTCAAAGTGCTCACCACGCCCGGACACGAGGGGAAGACCTATGCGCTGACCGGCCCGGAGCTGCTGAGCTACGCCGAGGTGGTGCAGAAAGCCGCGGCCGTAACCGGCAAGCCTCTGAAGTTCGTGGATGTGCCGGAGGCGGCATGGCGCGAGGGAATGCTCTCCGCCGGAGTTCCGCTGCCCGTGGTGGAGGCGCTCCTTGCCTACTTCTCGGGAGGGGTCAAGGCCGGGCGGATCCGCGTAACACCGACGGTGAGCGAGTTGCTAGGCCGCCCCGCGCGCACGCTCGACGACTGGCTCCGGGAGAATGCCGCGGCATTGACGGCGTGAACTGGCCGGAGCGGATCGTCGACCTTGCGGGTCGAGACGCCCTTCACGTAGGCCTCGATGACAACTGTGTGAAGCGCCTTCTCCACACGCCGGCGGGGGCGGGGCTTCGGGGGTGCGTTCATAGAGTGCGGCCCTGATCTGGGAGCAGCTCACCTCAGTCTCCATCATGGCCTGGGTGAGCACCCTGACGCCTTGACGCAGCAGATCCACGTCAGCGATGGCTCGTGCTGCCGGGTGGTGTCTCAGAAAGCGCCCCCATTGCCCTGATCCAAACTGAGACACCACCAGCTGCCGCGATGTACTTCATCTAGGTTAAGGTCGGAAAGCAACATCGGGCCCATTGAGGAGGCGAGCTATGCGCGTGATGATCTCCGCCGACATGGAGGGGACAACCGGGGCGACGGGGTGGAAGGATGTCGAGCCGGGGCAGCCCTCCTACGAGCGGTTCCGGCGACTGCTGACGCGGGACGTGAATGCCGCGGTGGAGGGAGCGTTCCAGGGCGGTGCGGTGGAGGTGGTCGTGAACGAGGCCCACGACGGCATGAGGAACATCCTCATCGAGGAACTCGATGAGCGTGCCGAGCTGATAAGCGGCCGCTTCAAACCACTAGTCATGATGGAAGGGCTCAATGAATGCGACGTCGTCTTCTTCATTGGCTATCACGCGCGGGCGGGAGAAGCAGGCGTGCTCGCGCATACCCTTACCGACGACTACGTCACGGTCGAGTTGAACGGCGAGCCGGCGTCAGAGGCGCGACTCAACGCGGCGCTTGCAGGCGATCGCGGGATCCCGGTCGGCCTCGTAACGGGGGACGATATGATCTGCGCGGAGGCGGACAGTCTATTCCCCGGCGTGAAGACCGCGATCGTGAAGTATGCGATCGACAACTTCAGTGCCCGCTGCCTCACTCCAGCAGCGTCGGAACGACGGATACGTGAAGCTGCCCGCGCCGCGCTCGAAGAGCACGAAGGCTTGCGCCCGTTCGTTCTAGAGCCGCCGTTCACTCTACGGATCACGCTCCGCGAACCTGCACAGGCGGGGGCGGCCGAGAGCGTGCCCGGGGTGGTGCGAGAGGGACCGACGACCCTGTCGTTCACTACGCAGCACATGGCCGACGCGTACGCGGAGCTCGAAGCGATCGGCATCATCGCCGGCACGGTTCATTGATCCGGAGCTATGCGCTGCGTCACCGGGCGGAGGAGTGCGGCTGTGGATGGCGGCCCCCAGCTCTTGTCACCGGCAGGTTCGCGACGAGGCGCAACTGCATCCAGATCAAGAGCCGTTCGTCGGCGTCATCCAGATCAAGGCCGAAGAGCTGCTTCGCTCGGCGAAGCCGGTACCGCAACGTGTTGGGGTGCACAATCAGCGCGGCCGCCGCTTCCGAAACGTTACCGTCGGCGTTGAAATATGCGAGCATCGTCGCGCCATAGGTGGTGTCTCGATCCCGGTCATGGATCACCAAAGCCTCGATGCCGGGATGGAGACCGACCGAGTCACGTTCAAGGGCTTCAAGAAGCGTCCCGAGCAAGATCCTGTTGTGCATCTGTCGACCGGTGACAACCGTCGTCGGGAGGCGGTCGGCCGACAAGACACGGATCACGTCGTCGATCTCGTCTCGTAGACGAGGCGCCAACGCGGGATCGGACGCGAGTCGTGCGACCGCCCCATGTACGGCAAGCGGCACCACCTGTCCGGCGTGCGCCACGGCTTCCCGCGCGAACCGAACGGCGGAGGCTTCATCTCTAACGCCGGGCAGTAGTACGTACACGGTGCCGTCCACGGCTACGGACGCGTTCGGGCGGAACGCCGAGGCGTATCGCTCTACCTCCTCGGCGAGCCTCAGGCCGACGGACACGACGCTCTCCGCGTCGCTGTGTTGACACGCGAACCCTACGAGTGCGAACTCTTCGGTCGGCTGGAGCCCAAGCGCGCGGGCCGCAGACGCAACCGGTACACGTCCCTCGAGGAGCCCCTGGAGCATCTCGATCTTTGCCTGTCGCTCGATGTCGGAAGCCACGCTCCGGCGGATGAGATATAGGGCTGCAACCTTGGCCGCGTCCTTGAGGATCGCGTCGGAATCGGCCACGAGCGGCGGGTGCTCCTCGATTACCCAGATCGATCCGAGCACCTCGTTGCCCGCGCGGATCGGCACCGCAACCCGAGGCAGCTCACCGACCGACGTATCGAATGGATAGCGGACTGTGCCCTTCGCCGCGTGGACGTCGCGGTACTGCTGGTCGTGCTTCGATAGGTCAGGGATGCGCCTGGCTAGGATCCCCTCGCGTCTGATCTTGTCGATACGTTGACCTGGAAGCGTCGAGTACGCGACCACGTTCCTTCCGGCATCCTCGATCGCTACGGCGCCGCCGAGGACCCCCGCAACCGCGTTGGCGAGAGAAAACATGTCCCCCGGCTGCTCCGGTGACCGCGCGTCGGAGGCACCTCCCGCCACACCGACAGCGGCGGTTAGCAAGCTATCCAGCCGCCGCCACGGAACGTCGTCGGCCGCGACGAGTACCGCGACCCCGGCCCTGGTCGATGCGTCGACGAGGTGTCGCGGGTCTTGAGCGCGGAGCTTCACGACCGTCGCTCCGTACCCCTTCTCCGCGGCGCTCATGATCGCGACTTCGGTCGCGACGTCCGAGGGTCGCGCGCCTACCAAGAGCAGGATCGCGTGCTGCTCCTCGGGGAGTTCCTCGGCAGCGTCGAAGATCACCGGCGCCCGGACCGGCACGTCGACGCCGCGCGGTGCGGCTAGGACGTTGAGCAGTGAACTTCCGAGCGCCCTGAGCACGGTCTTCAGTGTCGCCGGCGCGTCGAGGGCGATTCCGACGTGGGTATCCAGTTTGTTGTCCGATTCCATAGCCATGGCTTCGGATGTTAGTGCATGTCGCCAATGCACGCCGGCCTACTTTTCACCGAGAATCCAGATTCGCCGAGAAACGCCGAGCCGAGAGGAGCCGAGGATTGCCTGAAGTACCGAGAGCCATGCCTTCAACCGCCGTGGTCGACCGTCGCGGGCACCTGACGATCGGAGGGTGTGACGTGGTCGACCTCGCACGCGAGTTCGGTACCCCTGCCTACCTCGTCGACGAGGAGGACATCCGGCGACGGGCTCGGAGATACGTCGAGTCGTTCTGTCGGCTCGGCCAAGACGCGGAAGTCGTCTTCGCATCGAAGTCGCTGCCGGTCTCCTCCGTGCTCCGGCTCCTTTCGGAGGAAGGGCTATCGTGTGAGGCGACGACCTCCGGAGAGTTGGCGCTGGCGCTACGGTCTGGGTTCGATCCTGGGCGGCTGCTCTTGCACGGCAACGCACGGAGCGATGCTGAGCTGCAGATGGGGGTCGACGTTAGTGTGGGGCGGATCGTCATCGACTCGTTCGATGACATCGATCGCTTGGAACGTATGGCGAAGCGACCGCAACGCGTGTTGCTCCGTGTGCAGCCCGGGATCCGGCCAGACACCCATGCAAGCCAAGCTACCGGTCACTTCGGCTCCAAGTTCGGGCTTGCACCCGCGATGGCGCGTGAGGCGATAGAGCGCCTGCGCGCGGCGGATCTACTGGAGATCGAAGGCCTGCATTCGCACATCGGCTCGCAGATCCTCGATCTGGACTCGTTCCGCATCGCCGTGGAGAGGATGGCGGAGTTCGACGAGTTCCCCGTGTACAACTTCGGCGGAGGCCTGGGCGTTCGGTACCGCGAGGAGCAAGGGGCCCCTACGATCGAGGCCTACGTGACCGCGCTCGTCGAGGCTGTGCGCACTCATCTCGGAACTGACAAGCGAATCCTCATCGAGCCCGGTCGATCGCTCGTAGCTTCGTCGACCGTGACGCTCTACTCCGTCGTCACGGTCAAGCGCGATCTCGTCACGCACGTCGCGGTTGACGGCGGCACGTCGGACAATCTCGAGGCCGCGAGCGGAATCGTCGGCTTCGAGGCGCACGTCGCTGACCGCCTCGGTGGTTCTGAGGAGTGCGTCGTCGTTGGCAAGCACTGCGACTCAGGGGACGTGATCGTGCCGAACGCCCGGATGGCTGCGCCGAAGATCGGCGACTTCGTCGTCGTGCCAGCGACCGGCGCCTACGGCTATGGGATGGCGAACAACTACAACTGCGTGCCGCGCCCGCCCGTCGTGTTGTGCCACGACGGGAGCGCGCGCGTCGCGGTTCGTAGAGAGACGCTGGATGATGTCTTCTCTCGCGACCTCGATCTTTCCAGCGCGACGCGCGACGTGGCGGAAGACGCGAGTGTCTGACCTACTCATTTGTTGAAAGGACGAGTGGTGTGCGATGAGTGAGCAAGAAGATCGGATAGTGATCCGCGCGATGTTCGGCCCGGTGTCGCGGCGTCGCTTCCTGCAAACGGCTGGCGCCGGGATCGGCGTGGGGCTGTTCAGCCCGCTCCTTGCGGCGTGCAAGTCGAACTCGACGACGGCGACCGGTTCGCCATCGGCGGGAGATCCCACGCGAGGCGGAGACCTCATCTTCGCGCGAACCGCGGATCCCAGCTCCCTCGACCCCAGCCAGGTCTTCGACAACGAGGCAATCTGGACGGTCCTCACGATGTACGACACCCTCTATACTGTGGCGCCCGACGGTCAGGGGTCGCTGCCGTGGCTCGTCACGACCGAGAAGCTCGCTGCAGACAAGCAGACGTGGACCTTTACCCTCAAGCCGGACGTAAAGTTCTCCGATGGCCGTCCGCTCGAAGCGGCGGACGTCCGGTTCACGCTGGAACGCGCGGCGAAGGGCCCGAACGGCTACATCCTGTCCGCGGTCGATGCGATCGACACGCCCGACGAATCGACGGTGGTGATCCATACCAAGCATCCGTGGGGGCCGTTGCTCGGAGATCTGTCCTTGTACTCGAACGGGATCTTGCCGAAGGATCTGCGCGGCGCGAGCGCGGAGGAATTCTTCAAGCAGCCGGTCGGGACGGGTCCGTTCATGTTGGACCATTGGAGCAAGGGACAGGAGCTGAAGCTCGTCCGCAACCCGCACTACTGGCAGGCCGGCAAGCCGTACGTCGACAGCATTACGTTCACGGTCGTGCCGGACGACAACACCAGGGTCCTGCAGCTCCGTGGGGAGCAGGCGCACGTAATCGAGTTCCCGCCGTTCTCCGCCGTCTCGAGCTTGCAGCAAACCCCGGGGGTAGGCGTCACGCTGTTCCCGTCCACTTGGGTGAGCTATATCGCGATGAACGAGAGCAGGCCGGAACTCGCGGATGTTCACGTCCGCCGCGCCATCTCCTACGCGATCGACCGAGACTCGATCATCAAGGCGGTCCTGTTCGGGAACGGCCAGGCGGCGAACTCGTTTTTCTCGCCCTCATGGGGCTTCTACAACGAGAATACCCCGGCGTACGGCTACGACGTGGTGAAGGCGAAGGAGGAGCTCGCGAGCTCCGCGTTCCCGCAGGGGTTCCAGGCCGAGTTCTCGATCGTCGCCGGCGACTCGGTCAACAGCGCGATCGCGCAGATCGTCCAGTCGAACCTCAAGGACATCGGGATCGACCTATCGATCCGGTCGTACGACAACAGCGCGTTGATCGCCCTGATGCGGAACCTGCAGTACGACCTCTCGCCCGACTACTACAC
>JAYVBZ010000301.1:0-3639 GCA_043750215.1 Actinomycetota bacterium | reverse complement strand
CGGGCGCCATCTCGCAGCAGCGAGACGACCTTCCCGACCTCCTTGTCCCTGCCTACGAACGAGCTGGTCGGGTGGGGTAGGTTCGTATTGGAGATCGTCTTCAGCGGCGGGAAGCGCCCCGTCCCCAGCTGGAAGATCGCCACCGGTACGCCGATGTCCTTTAGCCGGTGTTCGCCGAGGTCGGTGACCTCGGCGTCGGTCAGGTGCAGCGTCTGTTTGGACACCAGCACCTGTCCCCCGTGGCCGACCGCCGCGATACGGGCGCCCTCATGCACGACCTCCCCGATGTAGCCCTCCTCGCCGACGTGGGGGACACCGGTGTGCAGGCCCATCCGCACGCGGATAGGGCCCAGGGAAAGGGCCTCCTGCGCCTCGGTGGCCGCCTGGGTCGCGCCGGGTGCGGTCGGGAACGCGACGAAGAACGCGTCGCCCTGGGTGTCGACCTCCACCCCGCCGTATCGTGTGAACGCCTTGCGGAGCACCCGCCGGTGCTCTGCCAACGCCTCGGCGTATGCCTGCTCACCCAGTTCGTGAAGCAGCTTCGTCGAGCCTTCGATGTCGGTGACCAGGAAGGTCACTGTTCCGGAGGGGAGATCGCGTCGCACGGGCGTCATGATGCACCGGGCGGGGTCATCGGTCCAGCGGAGCCGTGGACCGTCCCGCGGGCGAGTTGGCGCGATAGAGGTTCGGGGTCCTATGCTCACGGAACCCAACGCAGGGAGGCTGCACGGAACCCGGAGGACGCAGGTCGTTGCCGCAGCATCGAGTCCTCGGTGGCCGGCGCGGAGTCATGACGGTCGTGCTCCTCATGCTCCTGACCGTCAGCTGTGATGGTGGCGCTTCTTCCCGGCCGGCAGACCCAACGACGGTCGCCGGTCCGTTGCCGACGGGGTCCGCCGCTCCCTCGGCGTCAGCGTCGGGGTCGACCAACAACGGCACGCTGTGGCCGATAAAGCACGTCGTGTTCCTGATCAAAGAGAACCGGACCTTCGACAACCTGTTCGGCACCTTCCCGGGTGCCGACGGCGTGTCGTTCGGCTTCGACGGCAACGTCCGGCGGCCGCTCACCCCCGGGACGGACGGGAGCATAGGCTCCGAGGACATACCGCACTGCTACATCTGCTCCCGCGCGGCGTGGAACCACGGGAAGATGGATGGGTTCGATCAGAACGCCGTCACCGACCAGTGGTCATACACGCAGCTGCAGCGCCCGCAACTTCCGAACTACTGGCATTGGGCGAGTCAGTTCGTCCTGGGAGATCGATTCTTTTCGTCCGCGCAAGGTCCGTCGTTCCCGAACCACCTGTACGCCATCGCGGCGCAGTCGGGAGGCGCGCATGACAACCCTCGCCGCACAGGAGCCTTCCGTTCCAGCAACACGTTCGGATGCGACGCGCCGAAGGGCCAGACCGTGACGGTCGTGGACAGCGAGGGTAAGGAGAAGCAGGTGCAGCCCTGCTTCAAGTTCCAGACCGAGGGCGATCTGCTGAACAACGCCGGCATCGACTGGGCGTACTACGCGGCCAACCCGGACCAGCTCGGGTACATCTGGTCCGCGTACTCCGCGATCGACCAGGTCCGCAACACACCGCAGTGGCAGGACCACGTCCTGCCGGTCGACCGGGTGATCTCCGACATCGTCAAGAACCGGCTACCGCCCGTCACGTGGATCGCACCCCGGTACGAGGTCTCGGAACATCCGCAATACAACTTCTGCCAAGGGGAGAACTGGTCCACGCAGGTCATCGACGCGATCATGAAGAGCCCGGCGTGGAAGAGCACGGCCATCTTCGTGACGTGGGATGACTACGGTGGTTTCTATGACCACGTGGCACCGCCGCAGGTGGACGCTTTCGGGTTCGGCATCCGGGTGCCCCTGCTGGTGATCTCGCCCTACGCGCTGAAGGGAGTGGTCGATCACCATCTGGGGGAGTTCTCGAGCGTGTTGCGGTTCATCGAGGACAACTGGGGCCTGGGCCAGCTCACCGGGCGCGATCTGTCGGCGGATAACCTGTCTTACGATTTCGATTTCACGCAGAAGCCACGAAGACCCGATCCATTACCGCTGCGCACCGATTGCTAGAGAGAGGTCACGATGGACTGGAGCGAAGAAGACCCCGGGCTGCCGATCAAGTTCGGCCCGTGCTCGAACGCCGAGTACGACCCCGAGCCGGTCTTGCCCGAGGTGCTCCTGGAGACCACGCGGCGCGCCACGGCGGCGTGCGAGGAGAACGCGCGGTATCTGGGGATGAGCCGCCGTGAGTTCTTGTTGTCGATATGCGGCGCAGCAACCACGCTCATGGTGCTCGACGCCTGTACGCGCGAGGCCCACCGCGCGGATCCATCGCGGACCACCAGCGAACCGGGAGGCGGCTACTCCATCCCTCCGACGGCCACGCTCGAGCCCGAACCGGCTCACGGCGCGATCGGCGGGGAGGAGTTCGTGTTCGATGTCCAGGGGCACCTGCTCGAGTACAACCTGAATCCGATCTTGAACGGGCAGGATTTCTGGACCAGCTTCCCTCAGCAGAACTGCGGCGAGGACGACCCTCGGGTCTGCTACTCGATCGACTCGTTCCTAGAGCTGATGTTCCTTAGGAGCGATACGTCGATGCTGGTCCTGTCTGCGCTCCCGATCTTCCCCGAGGGCAGCCCCCTGTCTCCGCAGATCATGGACGAAACTCGGCGGATAGCCGAGGGCCTCTGTCGCGATCAGCGCGTGCTGCTCCACGCGCAGGCGCTCCCAAACATCGGGCGGCCCGAGGCAGCTCTTGAATCGATGGAAGATGCTGCGAAGCGCTATCCGGTGGTGGCGTGGAAGACGTTCACGCATTTCCCCGCCGTGTTCGAGCACAACGACCGGGCTTGGTGGCTGGACGATCACGATCCGAACCTTCCCCAGGTCGGCGACGCCTTCATCCGCAAGGCCGTGGATCTGGGCCTGCCCACGATCTGCACCCATAAGGGGTTCAGCGGCGGCAGCGCCTACGCGTCGCCGCAGGACGTCGGTCCCGCCGCGAAGCGTCATCCGGAAGCTAACTTCGTCATCTATCACTCGGGGTTCGAAGCCGGCGGCCTGGAAGGTCCGTACACATCAGCCACGGCGAACGTCGGAGTGAATCGGCTGATCACGTCCATGCGGAAGGCGGGGATCGGTCCGAACGAGAACGTGTACGCCGAACTGGGGTCGACG
The DNA here is from genome assembly GCA_043750215.1 of Actinomycetota bacterium. Taxonomy (GTDB): domain Bacteria; phylum Actinomycetota; class UBA4738; order UBA4738; family HRBIN12; genus JANXVR01. The sequence goes on along the minus strand of JAYVBZ010000301.1, from coordinate 446 downwards.
TGGTGGTACGTGATGCGGTATCCCACTCAGGCGGCCCACGTGCTGGGCAAGCTCCTGAAGTACGTCGGCCAGGACAACCTCGTGTGGGGTACCGACTGCCTGTTCTACGGCTCGCCACAGGATCAGATCCAGGCCATGCGTTCGTTCCAGATCAGCAACGAGTTCCAGGACCGATATGGATACCCGGAGCTGACTAGGGAGCTCAAGCACAAGATCCTCGGGTTGAACGGCGCGAAGCTCTACGGCGTCGATCCTCTCGGCGTGAAGTGCGACTTCACGCGGCGAGAGCTGGAGCAGGTTCGCCGGCAGCTCCCGGGGAAGAACCGGACGCTGGGGCCTGCCACTGCGGCGGAGGCGGCGGCGTTCCGCACGCTTGACCACGAGGCCGTAAGCACCAAGGGGACCGCATGACCAGCGCATCACGGGTTTCAACCGCGCTAGCTGGC
>JAYVBZ010000300.1:0-2513 GCA_043750215.1 Actinomycetota bacterium | reverse complement strand
CTCTTCGGTCCGGAGACGTTCGTCGTTCCCGGCCGGATCTACGGAGGCCTGGCGCCCGGCGGGCCATCGATGATCCCCGACGAATGCGTGATCCGTGTCGATGCCCGACCGCAACCGGGCGTAAGCATCGAGCAAGTACGGGCGGAGATCGACCGCTGCCTGGAACGCGCGGCGGACGCCGACCCTCGGTTCAGGGCCGAGGTCGTGCTGGCCGACGTGAAGCCTGGGTATCTCGCAGATCCCGAGGCCGAGGTGGTTCTCCTTATGCGAAGGGCTGTGCGAGAGGTCCGGGGAGCGGAGCCCACCCTGCGCGTCGAGAACTGGTTGGGAGACACGGCCAGCTTCGGCGAGAAGGTTCCCACGGTGATCTTCGGGCCCGGCGGTCCGCCTGTGTACTGCCCGGACGAGCACTTGACGGTCGAAGATATCCACGAGGCGACCAAGGTCTACGCGGCGTTCGCCGCCCTCGCCCTCTCCAGCCCCACTGCGGTGTAAGCCGTGTACGCGGCGGGTTTCGACAATCTCCTGGATCGATGCCTCGCCGTACGCGACGGGGAGCAAGTCCTGTTGGTAACGGACGAGGGCACCGACGACGCGGTCGTGGCCGGGCTGGAAGAGGGGATCGCGAGGCGTGGTGCCAACCCGGTCGTGGTCCTCATCCCCGTGCCTGAGCTACCCGGCGCGGAGCCGCCGAGCGCGGCGGCGGCGATGATGCTCGGATCCGGTGCGGTGATCGAACTCACGAGCCTGTTCATCGGCTCGAGCGCGGCCCGCCAGCAGGCAAGTCGTGCCGGAGTGCGCTATCTGGCGATGCCCGGCGTCCGACTCGATACCTTCCGCGAGGACGGGCCGCTCACCGTGGACTTCGATGCGATCCGGTCGGATGCCGAGCGGATCGGCAGGGAGTGGGATGGTGCGGAGCGCTTCCGATTGACCACCCCCGGCGGGACGGACCTCAGCGGCTCGGTAGCCGGCCGCCCCGGACGGGTGCTGCATGGCCTGGCGCGCGATGCCGGTGCGTATATGGCACCTCCCGACATCGAGGCGGGCACGGCCCCGGTGGAGGGAACGACCTCCGGGATCGTGGTGGTCGATGCGGATCTTCTGTTCATGGGACAGGGGCCGTTGCCCGAGCCCGTGGTGATCCACGTCGCGGAGGGTGAGATGGTCGGACTCGAAGGGGCGGAGGCCGGGCGCCTGGAGGAGATGCTCGCCCGATGTGCGGACGAGCGGATGCGCAATGTGGCGGAGGTGTCTCTGGCCTTCAATCCCGCAGGACGCGTGTGCGGCGTGGCGATGGAAACAGAGTCCGCTCGTGGGACGGCGCACATCGCTCTGGGCAATTCGATCGCCTACGGCGGTGTCGTGGATGCGGTGGCGCACCTGGACTGCGTGATGAAGGACGCAACCCTCGAGGTGGACGGCCGGCCCGTGATGGTCTCCGGGGAGCTCGTGTGAAACGTCCTCGCGTCGTCCTCGCGAAACCTGGACTGGACGGACACGATCGAGGCATCAAGGTGATCGCGATGGCGCTTCGCGACGCGGGGGCTGAGGTCATCTACCTTGGGCTTCGGCGAAGCCCGGCAGAGATCGTCCAGGCGGCTGCCGATGACGATGCCGACGTCATCGGGATCTCAGTGCTCTCCGGAGCGCACCTACAACTGGTCGGCGATCTCCTTCGCGAACGCGAGGCTCGCGGCCTCAGGGAGATCCCCGTCGTACTCGGCGGCACGATCCCTGCCAGTGACATCCAGGAACTGCGTGCGCTCGGCGTCGCCGCGGTCTTCCCCGTGGGCACCGATCTGCTCGAGGCGGTAGACGGCGTGCTTGCGCTGGCTCGGGCCCGGGGGACTCGTTGAGCGAAGACCCGGATCTCCTCGTCTCCACCGACTCCGGCTTGCCGGTCAGTGCTGTCTACACGGCAGCCGACGTCGCGTACGGGCTTGAAGATCGCCTCGGCCTGCCCGGTGCGGCTCCGTTCACGCGAGGCCCCTACCCGACGATGTACCGCGGAAAGCTCTGGACCATGCGACAGTTCGCCGGGTTCGGCTCTCCGGAAGAGGCGAACGCCCGGTATCGCTTCCTGCTCGAACGCGGACAGACCGCGCTCTCTGTTGCCTTCGACCTGCCGACCCAGCTCGGCTATGACTCCTCACATGAGCACGCGCGCGCAGAGGTGGGGCGCGTCGGTGTCGCGATCGATACCGCGGAGGACATGGTCGACCTGTTCGATGGCTTGGCGCTCAGCGACGTCTCCGTGAACTTCACGATTAACGCGACGGCGCCGATCATCCTGGCCACATACTTGATAGCCGCCCAGCGCCAAGGCGTGGGCTTCCAACGCCTCGCCGGCACCCTCCAGAACGACATCCTCAAGGAGTTCCTCGCGCGCAAGACCTACATCTTCCCCCCCGGTCCCTCCATGCGGCTCTCGTGCGACGTGATCGAGTTCGCGACCGATCAGCTGCCTCGCTTCAATCCGATCTCGATCACCGGGTATCACGCCCGCGAAG
>JAYVBZ010000299.1:0-1813 GCA_043750215.1 Actinomycetota bacterium | reverse complement strand
CCGTCTGATCCAAGAGGCCCGCGTGAACCAAGCACGCCACGGCAGCGGCGGGCGCAGGGAGCGCTGGAGGTGAGAGGGAGGCGCACGGCCGGCCGAAGGCCTACTTGCCCAGTTTCATCCGCTGGTGGCGGGTGCGCTTGAGAAGCTTCTTATGCTTCTTCTTCCGCATCTTCTTGCGGCGCTTCTTGATCAGCGACCCCAAGCCTTTAGCCTTTCACTCGGTTCCGAAGAGGTTCCGGAGGTCGACGCGCTTAGCGCGATAGTTCGCCTCCAGACGGACGGACCCCAGTCTAAGCGCTTTCGGCGGCTCTGCCACGGGCGAGATCAGACGGAGTCCCCCATCCGCGGGTACATGCTCTAGGAACCCGACCCCGGTGAAGCCCCCAGCTCCGTCCGAGAGCCCCACCATGAGCCGGTCAAGTTCCTTCATGTCGAACAGGGGCGGGAGCGATGGCATGAACACGGTCGGCTTGACCCGGAATCGGTGGAGCTCGCCGGAGAAATACCGGGACATCTGGCGCTCGCGCTGGACCATCCGGTCCTCGACGCTGCTGGGTTCCACGCCGGCGTGGATGGGAAGGGTCACTGCGTCGATCCCGAAGAACCGTTCGATCACACCCAGCACGGGTTCGAGCTCCTCACCGCGCTGGAGCCCGATGATGAGGTCGGGCTCCAGGGCATCGACCTTGTAGTACTTCACCAGCTGGCCTCCGATCCCCCCAACCACGCCACCGGTATCCACAACGACAAGATCGGCGCCCTCCGCGTGCGCCAGATCCCGCAGCCGGGCCAGCGCGCCCACCAGCGGCAACAGGTGATCCAAAGGACTGGTCGAACCGACGAATCCAAGGCGGTCCGCCTGCGCAAGCCGGTCGAACGTCAGGTCGTCCACCGAACGGATGTGTTTCATGCCGACCGTCGCCGGCGGCCCAACGGTCTTCTGGCTGACGTCGGCGTCCAGGTAGGCCACCGAGCGGCCTACATGCAGGGCATAGGCCGCGGTAGCACGGGCCAAAGTGGACTTGCCGGCGTCCAGCCCACCCAGGAACAAGACTGTCTTCCCATGTCTTGCGGCCCTGTCCACCAGCCGATCGTGTTCGTTCACTGTGTGCCCTCTCCGCCATCGCGGAGGTTCGGGCCGTGTGCGCGCAGACGGTGCGCCGAAGCTATCCCGCCTCGGTGTACCGATCGTTCAGATAGGTGTGGATGTCTGGCTCTCTCAGTCGGTAGCTCTTCCCCACGCGGAGCGAGGGCAGCTCGCCGGTCTTGATCAATCGGTAGACGGTCATACGGGATACGCGCAAGAGGTCTGCGACCTCACTCACGGTCAATAGTCGAACCTCGTAGAAGGTATCTCTCCTCACGATGCGCGCGATTCTAGGGGAATCGGCCGCGCCCCGATACCCCCCCAACGGCCTAGACGGCCGGCCCGCCGCGATATGGCTGGTCAGGGGGCGACGATCACCTGGAAACACGGCCAGTACGCGGCCGGGTCGACGTGATCGTCCATCACGATGACGTGCTGGGTTCGGCCCAGGGACTTCGCGACCAGGAGGGCGGGGTCGTTCACGTCCGCGATGCTGATCGTCTCCACCCCAGCATGGATGGCCGCACCTGCGAACCCGTGGTCGGCCACGACCAGGTCGGGCGTGACGTGTTCAAGCATGCGCTGGACCGCCGCGGGCGAGTGGGTGTGGCGGGGCTCCCGGCCATCGGTCAGCATCGCCACCCCGTTCCAGTGATCGATGAACCAGTCGTGGTCCAGGTGGGCGTCGCGCCAATGGACCCCGTGCGCGGCCCGCAGGACCGTCGC
>JAYVBZ010000298.1:0-7299 GCA_043750215.1 Actinomycetota bacterium | reverse complement strand
GTACGAGGGTCTCTACTGCGTCTCCTGCGAGGCCTACTACACCGAGGATGATCTGAAAGACGGACTCTGCCCGATCCACGAACGTCCGGTGGAGCTGGCGAAAGAAGAGAACTACTTCTTCAAGCTCTCCGCCTATACCGACAGGTTGCTCGCGCACTACGACGCCAACCCGTCCGCCATCGAGCCGGCGACGCGGCGCAACGAAGTGCTCAGCGTGATCCGCGGAGGGCTCCAGGACTTCTCGATCAGCCGGACGTCGTTCGATTGGGGTGTTCCGTTGCCTTGGGACGAAACCCACGTGTGCTACGTCTGGTTCGACGCGTTGGCGAACTACATCACTGCAGCAGGGTATGGAGACGACCCCGAACGATTCGCCCGCCTCTGGCCGGCGAACGTCCACATGATCGGCAAAGACATCGTCCGGTTCCATGCCATCTACTGGCCGGCGATGCTGATGGCCGCAGGACTGGAGCCTCCGACGCAGGTATGGGCACACGGTTTCGTGAACGTCGGCGGCAAGAAGATGTCGAAGACCAACGCCACTTCGATCCACCCCTTCGAGTTGCTCGACCGGTTCGGGGTGGATTCCTACCGGTATTACTTCATGCGCGAGATCCGCTTCGGCGAGGACGGGAACTTCAGCTGGGAATCGATGGTCGATCGCCATAACGCAGACCTTGCCAATGGCCTCGGGAACCTGGCCTCTCGGATCCTCGCGATGCTGGCCAGCTACTTCGACGGCGTGATCCCCCAACCCGGGGTCGTGGGTGCAGAGTCCGACCTGCCTGCGGTGACGGCCGACGCCCTTCGCCGATACGACGTGCACATGGAGGCGATCCAGCTGCAGCCGGCGCTTGGGGCGGTCTGGGACATCGTTGCCCGCGCCAACGCCTATCTGGTGGAGAAGGAACCGTGGAAGCTCGCCAAAGATCCCGCCAACCTCGATGAACTCGCCGCCGTGCTCTTCGCGTCCGCGGAGACACTGAGGATCCTCGCCGTGGCCATACATCCCATCATGCCCGCGGCGGCCGCGAGTCTGTGGTCCCAACTCGGCCAAGTCGGGGACGTCGCCGACGCGCGCCTTCCGGCCGCCGGCGCCTGGGGGGGGCTCAAGCCGGGCACCGCGACCACCAAGGGCGAGAGCCTGTTCCCGCGCGTGGAGCACGACGAGCCATAGGTTCAGGTCGGCACCACAGCGTGAGACTTGCGGAAAACATGTTTCACGTGAAGCTCGCTGCCTCGACCATATCTGCAGACCGGTGTACTCTCCCCGCCCGTGAGCGACTTGAACCCTGAACCGACGGTCCACGGCGGAGCCATCGACACCCACTGCCACCTCTTCCTCCTGGACTCAGAACCTCCAGCAGTGGTCGAGGCTGCGAAGGCCTCGGGCGTCGAACGGATCATCTGTGTGGGGATCGACGTCGAAACCAGCCTCCGAAGCCTCGAGTTGGCGGAGGCCATCCCCGGCGTATTCGCCACCGCGGGCATGCACCCCCACGACGCGAGTGCGTTCGATGCCGAGGCCGCCTCGCGGATCGAGGAGTTGGTTCACGACCCGCGTATTGTCGGCGTCGGCGAGTGCGGATTGGATTACTTCAGGATGCATTCACCGGTCCAGGACCAGATCCGAACCCTGCAAACGCATATCTCCCTTTCCAACGAGTCGGCCAAGCCCATGGTTGTGCACGTCCGCGATGCTTGGGAGGACGTCCTTCGAGTCTTGGGTGAGGGTTCCGCCGAGCACGTGGTCATCCACTGCTTCAGCGGCGACACACACATCGCCCGAGAGTGCGCAGCGCGCGGCTACTACCTCAGCTTCGCCGCCAACATCACGTACCCGAAGAACGATCACCTTCGGCTTGCCGCCGCCGCCGTTCCGCAAGACCGGCTCCTCACCGAAACGGACAGTCCATTCCTGAGCCCGCAGGCGACCCGCGGTCGGCCCAATCACCCCGGCAACGTGCAGGCTGTCATCGTCGCAGTGGCCGCAGCCCGAAATGAACACCCGGGGGACGTCGCGATCGCCACCGGGGCGAACGCGAGACGCGCGTTCCCCGCGATGAGATGACCTCGGCGCCTACCAGAACAGCCGGGGATCGGCTCTTATCTCAAGGTTGCAGTGAGGGTTGAGGGTTTGGTACGGTCGGGGTTCTGATGGGCACCAAGGCTTCTGTCCGGCCCTGCCGCTTCCCCCTGAAGCCTTCCTCGACAAGGAGGAAGGTTGGCGGTACCAGCGTCCCGGCTCCGCAGGTTGCGGATCCGTCGCACCACGCAGTTCTCGGCCCTTTCGGTCGGGGCGCTGCTGTTGGTCGGCGTGGCGCACGGGGCGCAAGCGCAGCAGGAGTCAGCCCAGCAGGCGCACGTGCCGACGCCCTCGGTCGTCGGCCATGCGAACCAGTCGTCCACAGGTGTGGGGGTCTGGGTGATGGAAGGAACGAGCAGCGGACCCGCCGCGAAAGCGGCGGCGCTCGATGGGGCGTATGCCTCCGCGGGCGGTGTCGGGGTTTTCCCGGCGGTCAGCGTTCGTGCCGTCGTGGCGGGGAAGGTCTACGACGTCACAACGAACGCACCGACCGTTGGGGAGCTCCTCTCGGCCATGGGGATCCATCCCGGCGCCGGTGACCGCGTTCGACCATCACTCAGATCCCCCCTTCACTCCGGCCTCACAGTCCGCTTCACGGATGTTCGGATCCTCAAGGAGACGCTGACCGCCCCCACCATCCAGGCGCCGGTGACCGAGGTTCCGGTCGCCGGACCTGCGCCCGCTGCGGTCCCGGCCGGCGGTCATCCGAGCACCGGGCAAGGCACTTGGTATGACCCGCCGTGGTCAGGACTCACGGCGGCAAGTCCATGGATCCCGTTCGGCACGCACGTAACCGTGACCGACCTTGACACCGGAAGGTCCGTCGTCGTGGTAATCAACGACCGTGGACCGTATGGGGACCCTTCTCGGATCATCGATCTCTCGCCCGAGGCCTTCTCTCAGCTGGACTCCCTGGGGCGCGGTGTCATCAACGTTCGCATCGCTTGGTGACTTTCTGACTGGGGACGCCCGGTGAGCGGTCCGGGGCCCGGTGGTCTCGGTTCCGGAGTTATCCGAGACCTCGCCGCCCGCCACGGGGTTCGCCCGTCCAGATCGCTCGGCCAGAATTTCTTGACCGATCCGAATCTCGCCCGGGCCATCGCGAGCGATGCCGGCGTCACGCTGGGGGACAACGTGGTGGAGGTCGGCGCCGGCTTCGGCTCGCTGACGCTCGCGCTCGCGGCGACCGGCGCCCGAGTGACGGCCGTTGAATTCGACCGGGTGTTGATGCCGGCGCTCGAGGAAGTCACCGCCGGGCTCGAGAACGTCACGGTGATGCAAGGTGACGCGATGAAGATGGACTGGTTCGCGCTGACCGGCGATGCCGAGTGGACGCTTTGCGCCAATCTCCCTTACAACATCGCGACACCGTTGGTCATGGATCTCCTCGCAGAGGTTCCGGCCATCCGGCGGTTCATCGTGATGGTGCAGCGGGAGACCGGCGAACGACTGGTCGCCCAAGCGGGAGAGGATCGCTACGGTGCCGTGAGTGTTCGAGTCGCCTACGCTGCCACCGGCCAGCTCATCCGGAGCGTGCCTGCCGAGGTCTTCTGGCCCCGGCCGAGGATCGAATCGGTCGTGGTCCGGCTGGATCGTCTGGCCTCCCCACCGGTGGACGTTGACCGTGCGACGCTCTGGCGCGTGATCGATGTCTCCTTCGCAGAGCGACGCAAAACCATGCGGAACGCGCTCAGACGCCTGGGGCTCGATGTCGAGACGGCCGACCGCGTCCTCGCGGCGAGCGGCGTCGATCCCTCGCAGCGCCCCGAAGAGTTGCCGTTGGCCTCGTTCGCCCGGATCGCAGGGCGGATCCCCGCATGAGCGAACCGATCACCCGGCGGGCCTACGGGAAGATCAACGTCTTCCTCCGAGTTCTGGGTCGTCGGGAAGACGGCTACCACGACATCGAGACCCTCATCCTGCCCGTCTCGCTGTTCGACACGGTCCGGGTGGAGCCCGCGGCGGGCCTCAGCCTCGAACTGGAGGGTGATCCGGCAGTCCTGGCCGCCCTCGGGGAGACCGATCCAGATCGCAACCTCGCGCTCATCGCAGCTCGGGCCCTGGCGGATGCAGGGGAGATAGATCTCGATGTCATCGGGGCCCGCATCCATATCGAGAAGCGCGTTCCGGTTGGCGGCGGCATGGCCGGCGGGTCCGCAGACGCGGCCTCCGTCCTTCGCGCGCTCAACGGACTCTGGATGTGTGGGTTCGGCCAGGAGCGACTGCAGGAGATCGGTATCCGCGTCGGCTCGGATGTTCCGGCCATGCTGGTCGGCAGGGCCGTGGTGGTGCACGGTCGTGGGGAGGTCTTGCATGAAGTCCACGCAACGCCCACGCCTTGGATAGTCAGATCGCTTGACTTTCAGGTGAGTGCCGCAGATGCGTATCGGTGGTGGGACGAAGACGGCGCCCGGAGCGGTCCCGACGGGGGCGCGGCGCTGGCCGCGCTGGAAACCGGGGCCACCGGTTCGCTCGGCGCAACCGTCTTCAACGACTTGGAGGCGGGGATCGTGGCGCGCCATCCGCAGGTGGGAGAGGTTCGGGACGCGTTGCTGGCGGCTGGGGCGGAGGCGGCGTTCGTTTCCGGAAGCGGGCCCACGGTGGTGGCGCTAGCCCCCCATGTCATCCACGCGGACAAGATCGCCGAGCAGGTTCCCGGTGCCATCGTGGTGATGGGCCCCCCGGGCTGACCTCCCCGGGTCCACCTCCCCGGGTCCACCTCCCCGGGCGTGGTGACCGGCCCCCGCGTCCGGTCATAATCGTCGGTGCACTCCGGGGTCGTCTAATGGTAGGACACAGGCCTTTGAAGCCTGGCATGGAGGTTCGATCCCTCCCCCCGGAACTAAACATCAGGACTGGGAAACGGCCATCTTCCCAGCGTACAGGGCGTATACGGCATGGTTGGCCGCGAGGTACCGAGTGGAATCTGTTGATCTAGTGAACGGTCGGGTCCGCTTCAGACGAGCAGGAGAGGCGAGATCCTGATGGCGCAGTTTCCGTCGAAACAGGTGTGTCCCCCTATGCGGACTGGATGACGATGGCCAGGTCGTCGGGATCCGCGAGGGGGATTGCTGTTCACTGTTCGCGTCCGAGCAAGCATGCTGCTCTTTACGAGTGGACACCTCGAGTCGGGGGAGATAAGAGGGAATATAGTGGCGCTTATCTCGTGTAAGCGGTAACATACTCCCTGTTATGGCGAAGAACGAGAACTGGCCCACACCGATCCCAGTGCAGCGCGCCCTCCGCGAGCTGGGGGAGGACATCGTCACCTGGCGCAAGCTTCAGCGGCTCACCGCTGCCCAGGTCGCGGACCGTGCAGGGGTGGACGTGAAGACCCTACGCAGCTTGGAGCACGGAGAGGGCTCGACCAGCCTGGAGAACACCCTCCGCGTGGCTCGCGCCATCGGTGTGCTGGACAAGCTCGCCGCCGCGCTGGATCCGTACGCCACTGATGTCGGACGCCTCCGCACCGAGGAGAGGCTGCCAGCGCGGGTTCGCCCTCCAAGGTCCTCAGATGGCTGAGAGAGCGATCGACGTAGTCGTCTCGATCGGCCAGGAGAACGTCCTCGCCGGTCGCATGTACTCCCACCGCTCGGGTGGTCGTGAGTCTGCGACGTTCTCGTACGAGGCTTCATACCTGGCGCGGCAGGACGCCTACGCACTCGACCCATCGTTGCCGTTGGTGCAAGGAGGGCTGCAGACACCCGTCGGTCTCTCTATGTTCCGTGCCTTCGCTGACGCGGCCCCTGACCGATGGGGGCGGGTTCTGATCACGAGAGAGGAAGGACGGCGTGCATCTGCCGAAGGAGGAACCGCTCGCTCGCTCGGGGAGATCGACTTCCTGTTGGGTGTTCGAGATGACCTTCGTCAGGGCGCGCTTCGGTTTCGCGATCCGGATACCGGCGCGTTCCTTGCGGATGACGTATCCGGTGTTCCGCACGTCACCGGTCTCGCAAGCCTTCTGCATGCCGCCGACCACCTTGAGGCAGACGAGGAGTCAGAGGAAGAGCTTCGAGGCCTTCTCCGCGGGGGCAGCTCGCTGGGTGGGGCTCGACCGAAGGCTCACGTGACAGACAACGCCGGCCGCGTAGCGATCGCGAAGTTCCCTAGCTCCAAGTACGACGAGTGGGATACGGCGGCATGGGAGGGCGTGGCGCTTGACCTGGCAAGGCAAGCCGGTATCCGTGTTCCGCCTTCGGAGGTGATCCGCGTGGCCGACCGCAACGTGTTGGTCGTCGATCGCTTCGATCGCGAGGGGGACCGCCGCATCGGCTACGTCAGTGCGATCACCATGCTTGAGACCAGCGACGGTGAACAGGGGAGTTACCTCGACATCGCGTCTGCCATCGAGCAACAGTCGCCGCAAGCCACGGACGATCTGCACGAGCTCTGGAGGCGGATCGCCTTCAGCATCCTCATCTCGAACACCGACGATCACCTCAGGAACCATGGGTTCCTTCAGGCGGGCGGAACCGCATGGAGTCTGTCTCCTGCGTTCGACCTCAACCCCGATCCCCAGCCAGGGTCGAAGCACCTGCGCACCGCCATAGATGGCTCAGAGACTGCCGCGAGTGTGCGGATCCTCATGTCGGTTGCGCAGTTCTTCCGACTGACCGAGCGAGCCGCAGCCGGTGTGCTGGGTGAAGTGCTGTCCGCGACGCTGAGATGGAGAGCAGCCGCGGGCGCCTACGACGTTCCCCAGACTGAGGTCGATCGCATGGCCTGGGCGTTCGAGCACCCGGAAACACAGGTTGCCAAGGACATCGCCGGGATCGAGGGGGTCGACGGGCCACGCCCTCCAACCACGTCGTCGCACCGGTAAGCGCTGATAAGCATCTCGCGAGCCGTTGAGCGACCGGCACATGGCATGTTGGATTACCTGCACCCCGCGCTGCGATGCGTTCCGGGCCGTGCGTACATAGGATGCAGGTGTGATGGACACATGCGGTGCCTGCGGATCGGTTGCGCCCGAGGGCTCGCAGTTCTGCCCCTCGTGCGGCGCTCCGCTCGATGAAAAACCTGACGCGTCCGAGCGCAAGCTCGCGACCCTGGTCTTCGCCGACCTGGTGGGGTCGACGGCGATGGCGGGCTCCCAGGATCCGGAGCGGACGCGCGCGCTCCTGGAACGCTTCTACGATGCGATGACCTCCGAGATAGATGCCGCCGGCGGCACGGTCGAGAAGTTCGCTGGCGACGCGGTGATGGCGGCGTTC
>JAYVBZ010000297.1:0-4584 GCA_043750215.1 Actinomycetota bacterium | reverse complement strand
GGCAACGGGCGTCGGATGTCCTACGCACACCCGCCCGTCCCGCGGATGACGAATACGTACATCCTGAACGGGACGGCGGCTGCCGCCGACGTGCTCCGTTCCACCGACAAGGGTGTGTATGTCACATCGCTCGGCGGGGGCCAGGTGAACCCGGCGACGGGCGACTTCGTCTTCGGTTGTTCCGAGGCGTTCCTGATCGAGAACGGTGAGGTGAAGGCCCCAGTGAGAGGCGCGAACCTGATCGGGCGAGCCATCGAGACGATGAGCGCGATCGACGCGGTCGCGGATGATTTCGATACGTGGGAGGGCGTCTGCGGAAAAGACGGTCAGTCTGCGCCCGTGGGCAGCGGCTCGCCAACGCTGCGCATCAGCTCGATCACTGTGGGTGGTACCGGTGGCTGACCTTCGCGAGCTGTGCGACGCAGCAGTGGCCGCCGCGGCGGGAGACGAGCACGTCGAGGCCTATGCCCAGGAATCCCGTGAGACCGAGGCCAGCGCCCTCCGGGGCGAGGTCGAAGGGCTTTCGTTCAGTCACACACGCGGCTTGGGGGTGCGGGTGATCCGCGATGAACGTCTGGGCTACGCGTGGGCCTCCGACCCTTCCGTTGAGGAGGTTCGTGCCGCAGTCGTCCAGGCACGCGAGAATGCATCGCTGGCGGAGCCGGACGAACACAACCTCCTGCCGGATCCGGCCGAGTGGACGCCGATGCCTTCGCTCTTCCGAGGCACCAGCGCGCAGGTCCCTGCCGAAGAGAAGGTGAAGATGGCGCTGGACCTGGAGGCGCGCGCGGTGAGTCGTGACCCACGGGTGAGCAAGATCGACGCGGCGCAGGTCGGGGACGCCGTCTCAACCGTGGTCATCGCCTCGACCTCCGGTATGGCCGCATCGTACGAACGTACCGATGCATGGTGCGTCGTGGTGACGCTTGCAACCGAAGGGGACGAGACACAAACAGGCTTCTCGTTCACGATCGCGCGAGGACTGGACGAGCTTGACCGCGATGGGATCGCCGATGAGGCCGTGGAGCGCGGAGTGCGGCTCCTGGGCGCCACCAAGCCCGAAAGCGCGAAGGTGCCGGTCGTCATGGATCAGTTCGCGGCGATGAACTTCCTCGGGGTGTTGGCCGGCCCGCTCTCAGCCGAAGCCGCCCAGAAGGGCAGGTCACTCTTCGCCGGCCGCGAGGGCCAGCAGATCGGCTCCTCGCTGTTCACGCTGGTCGATGACGGCACTATCGCGGACGGTCCCGGCGCGTGTCCCTTCGACGACGAAGGGGTGCCGAGCGGACGAACGGAGCTGTTCACCGCGGGGATCTTGAACGGGTTCCTTCACAACACGTACACGGCGTCGCGGGCGGGTGGTGGCCAGCGGTCGACCGGCAATGGAAAGCGTGGCTACGCGGGCCTGCCCTCTGTGGCCCCGTCGAATCTCTACGTCGATCGCGGACACACGTCGTTCGCCGACCTTCTGGCGCGCGCCGACGGCGGTGTTCTCATCATGGAGGTAACGGGCGTGCACTCTGGCGCGAATCCCATCAGCGGCGAGTTCAGCGTGGGTGCGACCGGGGTTCGCATCCGGGGCGGCGAGATGGCCGAACCCCTTCGCGAGATGACGATCGCCTCGACGCTCCCGCAGATGCTGGCGGGCGTGAGTGGTGTCGGGGATGACCTCCGATTCTTCTCCAGCTTGGGTACGCCATCGCTCCTGTTCAGCGAGATGTCGTTGGCGGGCCTGTAGAACCGACTCAGCGCGCAGCCGCGGCCGTGTGAAGCACCGGCACCGCCTTGGCTTCGGGCACGGTGGCGGGTCGGGTCCCCGACACGATGAGTCCCACCACGATGGCCGCCACGATGAGCCGGTAGATCATGAACACCTTGAAGGTGTGCTTGCGGAGGTAGCCGAGCAGCCCCCAGATCACGATGAAGCCGCTGAGCGCCGACGAGGCGAAGCCCCACGCGAACGCGGCCCCGTTTCCGCCGAAACCAGTCTGCGCGAGGTCGAGGGCCTTCAGTACGCCCGCGCCCGCGATGATGGGCAGCGCGAGCAGGAACGAGAATCGCGCCGCCGACTCCCGATCGATCCCCAGCAATCGGGCGCCCGTCATCGTGATGCCGGATCGTGAGACGCCTGGTTGGAGGGCGAGCGCCTGGGCAAGCCCCAAGAAGACGCCATCCTTCGGTCCGATGTCGTTGACCTTCCGGTCGTTCTTCATCTTCAGGTCGACGACGTAGAGCACCACGCCGAACACAGCGAGCATGACCGCGATGAGCCACGGTTCGCCGAGTTTCTTCTCGATGACTCCTTCGAATAAAGCCCCGAACAGGGCTCCAGGGATGGTGCCGATCACTAGCGCCCACGCGAGCCGTTCATCCGGCGAGCCGATCCGACGGTGCGCAACCGACCTGCCGAACGCCTTGGCGTACTTCGCGACATCGCGTCGGAAGTAGGCCAGGGCTCCTATGAGCGTTCCCATGTGGAGCGCCACGTCGAAGGTCTTGTTGAGGGCGGGGTTCTGCAGTAGTTCGTTCCACTGGAAGAGCCACGGAACGAGGATGAGATGTCCTGAGCTGGAGACCGGGGCGAACTCGGTCACCCCTTGGACGATGCCCAAGATGATGGCGTGCAGGATGCTCATTCGTGGTAGTCCTTTCGGCGGGAAGGCCCGGCGATACTAGCCGCCGACCGGGGAAGGCGAAAGGCCCGGTTCTTGCGATCCCGTGACATCGGGTGGGTCAACCGCGATGGTGACGTGACCGAAGGCCGCGGCGTAGGCGAGCGAGGAGGCCGTGACGGCATCGACGACTAGCACCAACTGAGGTCCGGCCGCCGCGCCGATGTCGGTGGATCCCCCCGACGGGGCTGTGAGCACCGCGAGCACCTGCGTGCCGGTGGCCGACGTCTCGGTGTGCGGGTGGGCCCCGCCGAACGTGGTGAGGACGTCGACGCTGTCACCCGGCCGGACCGCACCTTCCGGCAGACTGGATGGCACCACGACCGCCAAGAGTCCCGGAGGGACCAGGGCAGCCAACGGTCCTGAGCCCGTGGGCGCCAGGCGCATGTCGGTGAGCACATCACCGGCGCCGATCCCCGCGAGCAACACCCGCCCGCTCCCTTCGGCGGCCGTGGTGAGAGCGCCGGCGGGCACCACGGCCCCTGGGACTTGCCTGAGCGACATGTCGGCGTCGGCGACCACAGCACCGCGCGCGAGATCGTGTGTCGCGACCACCACGGTCACGGGTGGACCAAGGTCCGGTCGCAGCCGCTCGATCTGGGACCGATAGCCAGACATCAGCACCACGCCGCCGAGCCCCAGGGCGAGAGAAAGACCGAAGAAGATCCGCGCCGACAACGGCCACTTCCGACGGAAGGCGTCGAGTACGTTCGAAAGGTTCATCCCGCGACGCTACCGACCGCGAGGTCCACCTTCAGTGACGCCCGTCACAGATCGGGCAACATCCCTCAGTCGACGGGGCGAAGGCCCTTCGGTGTCTGGCCGAGCGGGATCGTGCGGACGCGGAAGTCTTCCAGTGCCGCGCGCCCGACGATGTTCGCGACCGACTCCCGGATCCGGTCCGCGACCGCCTCCGGTTCCTCTCGACTCCGGAACCCGAGCTCGATGCGGATGAGCTGTTCGCTCGGCCCGGCCATCAGACGAACCGTGCGCCGGTCAAGGCCGTGGCGCACGCGCAGGTCCGCTCGGCCGGCAGCGCCGGGATCACAGAGAAGAGCAGATCTCGCAGCTTCGCGTTGTTGTCGGTGAATACGCGGACCACCTCTTCGTGCGTGACGGGCGGTACCCCTTCGACTCCCACGTCGTAGTCGGTGATGAGCGAGATGTTCGCGTAGCAGAGTTCCAGTTCGCGGGCCAGGAGCGCTTCGGGATACTGGGTCATGTTGATGACCTCCCATCCCGCCGAGGCGAACCAAGCCGATTCGGCCCTGGTGGAGAAACGTGGCCCTTCGATCACGACCACGGTGCCGCGTTCGTGCAGCGGGATATCCAGGGCACGCCCGGCGGTGATGGCCGCCTGCCGCATGACCTCGCAGTAGGGATCGGCGAATGAGATATGCGTGGTTACCGGTCCGTCGTAGAAGGTGTTGGCTCGGGCGCGTGTGCGATCGACCAACTGATCGCAGATAACGAATTCACCCGGCTTCACGTGGGCTTGGAGCGAACCGGTCGCGCACGGCCCCAGCACCCGCCCGACTCCCAGTTCCTTCATCGCCCACAGGTTCGCGAGGTAGGGGACCTGGTGAGGCGGGAACTCGTGGTTCAGCCCGTGGCGCGGGATGAACGCAACCCGTCTTCCGCCCACTTCACCGATAGTGACCGGTGCGCTGGGCTTGCCGTGCGGTGTGTCCATCTCGAAGGTCTCGGTCTCCTCGAGGAACGAATAGAACCCCGACCCTCCGAACACACCGATGTCTGCGCTGGTCACGTCTTCGGCTCCTTCTTGGTGGTGGTCTTCGGTTCGCTCTTGGAACCGGGGGAGGGCTCTGTCTTGGCAGCGGGTGCCGCATCGCTGGTCTTGTCGTCCGACCCACTCTTGGTGTCGGAGCCCTGCTTCGAGTCCTTCTGCTCGGAG
>JAYVBZ010000296.1:0-2583 GCA_043750215.1 Actinomycetota bacterium | reverse complement strand
CTATCCCGCGGGTTGGGGACCCGCTCCGTAGATCGCAGAGCGCAACGAAGGCCGAGCCTTCTAAGAACACCCACCAATCGGTCTGGGACCGATGGAAGTGCATCCCGCGCAGGACACCCCGGCCAGAGCGGCTGAGGTTCGATTGCACCACGGGGGGATCGCCGGCCCGCAGCCACTCCTGGCGGAACGTCTCCGTGAAGGCACCTCGATCATCGGCGAAGGTCGCGAGTTCGCGCAGCTGCACGCCCGGGATGTCGGTGAGTGGACTCATCTGCCGGCATCAAGCACGGGTGAACCAGGCCACCGTTCGCGCCATGCCGTCCTCGATGCGGACCTGTGGATCGAACTCGAAAAACGTGCGGGCCAAGGAGATGTCAGCGTCGGTGCAGCGGACATCTCCCGCGCGCGCTGGCTCCCAGATCGGATCGGGCGTAGCGCCCGTGGCGCCGGCGGCCAGAGCGAGGATCCGATTGATGCTGGTCGGCTCGGCTCCCCCACCGATGTTGAACGCGCGTCCTTGTGCCGCGTCACCCGCGCGCGAGGCCTGGAGGTTCGCCTCCACCACATCATCGATATAGATGAAGTCACGCGCCTGCTCGCCGTCTCCGTGGACCACGGGTCTAGTCCCGTCCACGCACGCTGCGATGAATCTCGGAACCACCGCTACGTACTCACTTTCGGGGCTCCGGCCGGGTCCGTAGACATTGAAGTAGCGCATCGAGATCGCGGGAACGCCGAGCGAGACCCAGTAGGCATGGCAGTAGGCCTCACCCGCCAGCTTGCTGGCCGCATACGGCGACCCGGGCCGGGGGTACATGGTTTCCACCTGCGGCATCACGTCCTGCTCGCCGTAGACGCTTGAACTGCTTGCCGCGACGATGCGCGCGCCGGAGGCCTTGGCCGCCAGGAGCACGTTCACGGTGCCACCCACGTTGACCTCGGTCGTCAGTACAGATTGCTCCAACGATCGTGGAGCCGAACGCTTCGCTCCTTGGTGGAAGATGACGTCCACCCCGCGCACCGCATCGATCACCGCGTCTCCGTCGCGCAGATCGGCTTCGATGAAGTCGACATCCGGGACATCGGCCAGGTTATCGAGCGAACCAGCGGACAGATCGTCGAGTCCGCGCACGCGGTAGCCCTCGGCAGCGAGCCGACGACAGAGGCTCGAACCGATGAACCCGGCGGCGCCGGTGACGAGAGCGTCCATGGGCTGCATCAGGGTGAGACTACTCGACACGTGCCGGGAGCTCGTACCGGCGCTTGCGAGCGAGAAGCTGGCTGTACAGTTGCGTCAGATCGTCGGCCAGGCGTTCCTGACCGAATCGGTTACGTACCCAGATCGCGCCTTCTTCGCCCATCCGTTTCGCGCCGGTCAGATCGGCCAGCAGCGCCGTGATGTTGGCCGCCGATGCGGCAGGATCATCGGGCGAGACCAGCCATCCCGTGTTTCCGTCTCGAACCGCTTCGCGCACTCCCCCGGTTCGCGTTGCCACCACTGGCTTGCCGGCTGCAGATGCCTCCAGGAGCGCCATCGGGATCCCGTCCAGCGGCGATGTCAGCGCGACGACGTCACAGGCCGCATAGAACGCGGGCAGATCTCCAGCCCCTTCCGTGAAGACAACTCGCTCACCTAACAGCCGGCGGGCGGCGGTCTTCAGGTGCTCCGGCGCCGGTGCCATCGCGAACGTGACACCCAGGTAAAGGTCGGCCGCGCGACGAGCGGCTTCCAAGAACGTCGCGTGGCCTTGGATGGAACCGGTCGCGGCCACACAACCGATGATCGCTCCGTCCGAGGGGAGACCAAGGGACGCCCGGGACGCCCGTTGATCGGGCCGCAAGAACAGCGAAGGGTCAAGGTCGGCGCCCACCGGCACCACGTGCCATTGCTCGGGTCGGCCGATGCCGAGCGCCAGGAGGTCATCGCGAACCCAAGACGCCTCGGTCACCAGCGCATCCGTTCGCTTGCCAAGTTCACGTTCGATGGTGGCGAAGGCCTTGTTCTTCAGTTGGCCTACGTAGGAGCGGTGGACATCTCCGTGGAAGGTGTGGACCGTGATGGGAACGCTGGCGCGACGGGCTGCGATCCGGCCCAGCGCCCCCGCCTTCGCCATATGGGTGTGCACGATCTGCGGTCGCCACCGTCGCAGGATGTGCGTGAGTTCACGCTGGGCGCGGAAGTCGTCCATGGGGGCAAGGGCCTCACCGAGATAGGGAAGGTAGGTGTTCGGAAGTCCCGTGGGCGGGTCCACCCGACCTTCGTCCTTGCCCGAGGGGCCCCACACCAGCCGCGCGTCGAAGCCCCGATCGGGGAGCGCAGCGGTCAGGTAGAGCGCCTGCCGCGCCGGACCTTCGACGCTGAGGCGAGTCACGACCCGAAGCACTCTGGGTCGAGGCACGGCAGTCACGGACCGCGACCGAGTGCTCGATCGTTTCCCTGGTTCCGAACTCGGGAGGAGTTTCGGGACGTGCATAGGGGAAGCATCGGTCGTTCTAGAGGCGAACTCCAGCCTGACGCCCTACTGGTTAGGCCGCGCCGGCCACGGACTCGATCCCGCCCTGGGCGTTGATCATGTCGGCGAC
>JAYVBZ010000295.1:0-2248 GCA_043750215.1 Actinomycetota bacterium | reverse complement strand
GGGTGGTCCTCGCGGAAGTGCCCGCCGCGGCTCTCTGTCCGGGCGCGCGCAGCGTGGACCAGCGCTTCGGCGCAATCCAGCAGATACCCGAGTTCGACGGTCTCCATGAGGTCGGTGTTGTACACGCTGCCCTTGTCCTGCACACCGAGCACGTCGTAGCGGGCCCGCAGGTCGTGCAGCGTCGTCTCCATGGACGCAAGACCCTCCTCCGTCCGCACCACGCACGCCTTGTCGAACATCTCTGCCTGCAACTGGGTACGGATGTCCGCCGAACTCTCTCCACGTTCGCGCGTGAGGAGCCCATCCAGCATGTCCAGGGTCTGCGCGGCGGCATCGGCCGGCAGATCCGCCATTGTCGAGCCGTTGGCGAACTCCGCCGCGTGCGCACCGGCGCGGCGACCGAACACGATGATGTCGAGCAGCGAGTTGGTTCCCAGTCGGTTCGCGCCGTGGACCGAGACGCACGCGCATTCTCCCGCCGCGTAAAGACCGGGCACGGGCGTCTCTTCCGGCCCGGTGACCACGCGCCCGTCGACGTCGGTGGGGATGCCGCCCATGGCGTAGTGCGCAGTGGGCTGGATGGGTACCGGCTCCTTCGTAGGCTCGACCTCCAGATACACACGCGCGAACTCGGTGATATCGGGGAGCTTCTCCTCGATGAGCGCCGCGGGCAGGTGTGTGAGATCCAGGTAGACGTAGTCGCTGTTCGGACCATCGCCGCGGCCCTCCTTGATCTCTTGGTAGATAGCGCGGCTCACCACATCGCGCGGAGCCAGATCCTTGATGGTGGGGGCGTAGCGTTCCATGAACCGCTCGCCATCCTTGTTCCGCAGGATGCCACCCTCGCCGCGCGCGGCCTCGCTGAGCAGCACGCCCAGCCGGTAGAGACCGGTCGGATGGAACTGGAAGAACTCCATGTCCTGCAACGGGATACCGCGCCGGTAGACCACAGCGGGACCGTCGCCGGTCAGCGCGTGGGCGTTCGAGGTGACGCGGAACATGCGCCCGAATCCTCCGGTCGCGAACACCACCGACTTCGCGCGGAACACGTGGATCTCGCCGGTCGCGAGTTCGTAGGCGATCACCCCGGCGGTATGGCCGCGATCGTCCAGGAGCAGGTCAAGGCAATAGAACTCGTTGAAGAACCGGACGTCACGCTTCACACACTGTTGGTAGAGCGTCTGCAGGATCATATGGCCGGTGCGATCGGCCGCGTAGCACGCCCGCATGACCGGACCTTCACCGTGGTTGCGCGTGTGCCCACCGAACCGCCGTTGGTCGATCTTGCCGTCGGGAGTCCGGTTGAACGGCAGGCCCCAGTGTTCGAGCTGATAGATGGCGTCGATGGCCTCTTCGGTCATGAGCTGCGCGGCGGGTTGATCGACTAGGTAGTCGCCACCCTTCACCGTGTCGAACGCATGCCATTCCGGAGAGTCTTCCTCCACGTTGGCGAGCGCTGCGCAGACCCCGCCTTGCGCAGCGCCGGTGTGCGAACGGGTGGGGTAGAGCTTGGAGATGACGGCGGTGCGGGACTTGTCGGACGCCTCGATGGCGGCGCGCATCCCGGCCCCGCCGGCTCCTACGATGACGGTGTCGTAGCTGTGCGTCGTCGTCACTTGATCGGTCCCCACTTCGTCGGATCGAACGTGAAGACGATCACGGTGCCCAGCACGAACAGGATGAAGCCGAGCATGTAGAAGAACATGTTGATGGCGAAGCGCATGCCGACCGGGCGGACGTAATCCATCGTGATGTTCCGAAGCCCGTTGATCCCGTGGATCAGCGCCAGGACCAGTAGGGCCCAGTCCCAGGTCTGCCAGAAGGGGCTGCGCCACCGCACCGCAACGAACGCGAAGTCGACGCGGCCGACTCCGCCGTCCGGGATATGCATGATCAGAACGTGCCCGACGGCCAGGATCAGCAGGAGGATCCCGCTGATCCGCATGAAGAGCCACGACCAGAGTTCGAAGCCTCCCACGGGGCGTTCGCGTCCGCTGGCACCACCGCCGCTGGGACGAGTGGGTTGCGGAGCAGGACTTGGCATGCGGGGTTCGGTCGCCGTTGCCATGGTCAGTGTTTCTGCCAAAGGTCGATGGCTTGGCCGACCATGATGTAGGTGATGGGGATCATGGAGAGCACGAACGCCGCGGCAGTGATGACCCCCAAAGCGCGGATCTTCGTGGTCAGGCTAGGGAAGAAATCTATGAGCAGGATCTTGATGCCGTTGAACGAGTGGTAGATGACCATC
>JAYVBZ010000294.1:0-2879 GCA_043750215.1 Actinomycetota bacterium | reverse complement strand
GTGGGCAGCCGTGGCTCCTGAGTTGAACCGGCTCCAACTCCTTGCCGTGAACCTGCACGCCGACTTCGCCACGGTCTACGCCGACACCTACGCGAAGTGGGCCGAGGCTGCGCGGAAGGTCAACGAGGAGGGACTGACGCTCAAGGGCGACAAGGGAGTGACGGTCAAGCATCCGACGCTGCAGGTCTACCGGGATATGAGTTCCCAGCTCATGTCGCTCCAAACCCAGGCCGCGATGACGCCGAACTCGCTCGCGCGAACGCCCGCGGCGGAAAGCAACGATGGCGCAGCCGCGTCCGTCCTCTCGTAAGCGCTGGCAAAGACCGGCGGTCACGACGGTCAACGCTCCGAAACCGAAGGGATCCTGGTTCAGCGAACCCGCGGTCAAGAAGGCGATGGATTTCTTCGCCCTGCTGCCATTCGTGGATGGGGAGAAGGCGGGCCGGCCGCTGGAGATCCTACCCTGGCAATACCAGGAGGTCATCCGGCCGCTGTTCGGCTGGATGCGTAAGGACGGGACCAGGCTCTACCGGGAACTCTACCTACGGGTCGCACGAAAGAACTCGAAGTCAACGCTCTGCGCGGCGATCGCGGGATACCTCACCTTCGCCGACGATGAGCCTGGGGCTCGCGTCTACGCCGCAGCGGTGGACCGAGAGCAGGCGGGGGAGGTATTCCAGACCTTCTCCGACATGGTGAAGGCTTCGCCTCAGCTCAACCCCGAGGCGAACAAGCGGGTCCGTCTCCTTCGCCGGGAAGTCGAGTATCAACCCCAGCGCATCCCCGGAGCGCCTGCGCGGTTCCACATCCTCTCGGGCGACACCGGGAACAAGGACGGGCTCAACATCTCCGGCGGCATCATCGACGAACTTCACGCCCACCCCACGGATGAGATCTACCGTCTGCTGAATCAGGGCACGGCCTCACGGCGGCAGCCGCTGATCGTCTCCATCACGACAGCGGGCGTCTGGGCTCCCGACTCGGTTTGCGTCGAGCGCGACTAATATACGCGGCGCATAGCCAAGGGCATCCTGAAAGACCCGGCGTTCCTCGGAATCATCTACGAACTCGACGAGGGCGATGACTGGGCCGAGGAGAAGAACTGGATCAAGGCGAACCCCGGTCTCGGTGTGACGTTGCCGAAAGACTTCCTACGCCGGGAACGGGACAAGGCGAAAGCCTCCGTCTCCGCCCAGAACGCCTTCCGCATGAAGCACACGAACGAATGGATGCAGCAGAACCTCCGCTGGATAGAACTCGGGCTCTGGGACGAGAACGCATACCGCACGAACGAGGACGGCGAGCCCTACATCACGCTCGAATCCGAGTTGGAGGGCCGGGACTGCTACGGAGGGCTGGACATCGGTTCGGTCTCTGACCTCACGGCATGGGCGATGGTCTTCCCTGACTCGGACGGCCATGTGGATGTGCTCATGCGCTTCTTCGCGCCGGAAGGTGCTCTTGAGGAGGGCAAGCAGAACGCGGTCATCTACCGGGAGTGGCAAGCCTCGGGTGTCTTGCAGATCACGCGGGGCAACTCCACCGACTACGCCTACGTCCGCGAGCAGATCGTCAGAGACGCGCAGCGGTTCAACCTGCTGGGGCTCAATATCGACTCGCTCTTCCAAGGCGCGCAGCTCGGGGCCGAACTGGTGGACGAGGGGCTGAACGTCGCCACGATGCGTCAGGGGTTCCTGAGCTATGGCTTGCCGATGAAGGAGTTCGAGCGCCGGGTGAACGAGCGCCAGATCCACCACCAAGCCAACCCCGCGCTCCGCTTCTGCGCCGATAACGTGGTCGTCGCACAGGACGCAGCGGGGCTGCTCAAGCCCGCGAAGGACAAGAGCCGGAACAAGATCGACGGCATCTCCGCGCTGGTGATGGCATTCGACTGGTTGACACGCGCCGAGGAATCCGACCCTCGAGTGCTAGTCATCTAGGGGGGAATGGTTTCGACGGTGGCATCTACAAGGGCTATCGGACGCGGGTTCGACTCCCGCACCCTCCACAAGCCTTGACTCGCGCTCCACGCTTCGGATGTGCCAAGGCTTCGGAGCCTACGAAACGCGGTTGGCCGAAAGGTCCGCGTCCACCAGCCTGCAACTTCAGTTGAAGGTGTGCTCACCTACGTCTCGCGTCGCACCCTTATCCTAAGCGCCGCAACCATTCCCCAGCCAGGCCGCGCCGATGACCTCATCCTCGAAGGCGAGCAGGTCTTCGACCGTGACGGTATCTCGTTCGTTCAGGTGTTCAGCCTGTGATCGTCGCGACGTCCCAAGGTGACCGCGAAGCGCGGAACCTGAACAACCCGAACTACTCCCTCTCGGGTGAGGAAATCGTCCGGTTCCTCGGGCTCGACCAGGGTTCCTTCACCGGGCGCATCGTCACCCCTGCCAACGCGGTAGCCGGGGTTCCCGCGGTCTATACGTGCGTTCGCATCATCTCCGAACTCATCGGCTCGATGCCGTGTCACCTGTTCACCAAGACCGACGAGGGCCGGGATCGCATCCTGCCCGGCACCGGGATGCAAGGACTCGCGGGTCCGGGCTACCCAGGAACGCTCGCCCGCGTGGTGGGGGAGGTGCCGAACCCCGAGATGACTGCCCAGCTCTTGTGGGAGACCGTCATCGGTCACGGCGCTCTGTGGGGAACGGGCTACGTCGAGATCGTCCGCGATAACTCCGGGCGTCCGAAGGAACTGTGGCCGCTGCGCCCGGACAAGATGCAGGTCATGCGCGTCCAGACGCAGGTGGATGCAACCTCTCTCGGTCTTTCGATGGGGGAGAAGTTCTACATCTACCGGCTGCCCTCGGGCAAGGAAGTCAAGCTCACCGCCGACCAAGTGATGCCGATCCCCTGGTTCGGTTTCGATGGCGTGA
>JAYVBZ010000293.1:0-3905 GCA_043750215.1 Actinomycetota bacterium | reverse complement strand
CGAGTACGTGCCCCGATACTCCACGACGCCGTCCAGGTCCAGGTGCAGGATCCGCGTGATCGAGGCGTCCAGAAGTCCCAAGTCGTGACTCACCACGATCAGGGCGCCCTTGTAGCCGGCCAGGAACTTCATGAGCCAATGCTTCGCGTCGGCGTCCAAGTGGTTCGTGGGTTCGTCAAGGAGCAAGAGATCCGACCCGCCGAACAGGATCCGGGCGAGCTCCAACCTCCTGCGTTCACCGCCGGAGAGAGCGCCGACCGCAAATCCCAGCCGATCTTGCGCCAGACCGAGGCCATGCGTGATGGCGCGCGCCTCGGACTCCGCCTGATACCCGCCGAGTTGGTTGTAGTCGTCTTCCAGCCGCGCGAAGCGACGGACGTTTCGATCCGAGTGATCCTCCTCGATCTGCAAGCGGGCCTTCTCCAGGCTCCGTTGGAGTTCGACCAGTCCTCGGGCGCCCAGGATGTGCTCGAGTCCGGTGTGGACGTCGTCCTCGCGATGTTGGCGCGGATCCTGGCGAAGGTAGCCCACGGCGCCCACGTGAGAGAGCGTTCCCGCCAAGGCCAACTCTTCCCCTGCCAGCACCTTGAGCGTGCTGGTCTTCCCTGCGCCGTTGCGTCCAACCACTCCAACCTTGTCACCTTCGCGCAGGCTGAAAGTGAGGCCTTGGACGACCGTTCGGCCGCCGGCCTCGACGGAGAGTTCACGCACGTCGAGCGTGCTCATGGACGCGGACCTTTCGAGGATGGGGGTACGGGGTACGGGGTACGAGGTACGAACTGCGTCGCGACCTCAGTGTCGGATCCTGAAGCCGAGGGAACGGGCGCCCACCGCGCGCGACCGAACACCTGCTAGTCCATCGGGCGAGTGTAGCAACGGGCGAGGCATAGGCAACCTATGCTGATGGGGTGCCTGAGCCCACGAACCACCGGCCCCCCGCCCCCGGCCCCACGTCTGCATGGCCTGCTCTCGAACCCGCTGGGGTGGCTCGCGTTCATGTGTCTGGAAGTGGCCGGGTTGTACGGCGTGATCACGCTGCTGCCGCTGGAGCAGTTCTCCCCCGGCACGGCCCTGGTGATGAGATCAGGGTTGATCATCGCTGCTTTCATCGTGAACTACCGGATCCGCAGGATCTACCTGTCCGATTGGTGGGACGGCCCGAGGCGATGAAGAAGCAAGAGGGCCGGGCTGGGGCCGAACGGCCCTGTCTGCGTTTCACCGAGCAGCAGAGTCATAGCCTTTCAGGCGTGGGAAGGAGAGTGGAGAGGGACGTGTCGGAGGGGGGATTTGAACCCCCACGAGCTGTAAAGCCCACTAGCACCTCAAGCTAGCGCGTCTGCCAGGTTCCGCCACTCCGACGAGCGCGGCGAGTTTACCAGTGGCCTCTCACGCCACAGACCTCGCTACGGGGTCCACTTCCAGGCCAACCAGAACGTGGAGAACCCGAACACGAGCGCCGAGAAGACCGTGAGCTTGTCTAGGGTTCGTTCCATGCGGGTTCCGCCTGAAAGGGTGCTGCCGCCGCCGAACATGTCAGAGAGCCCGCCGCCGCGGCCCGAGTGCAACAGGATCGTGACCGTCAGGAACAGGGCCGAGAGTACGTCGACGACGATGATGATGGTGTTGAGCATCAGAGCACTCCTAGTTCGAGGCCTCGATAGTAGGGTCATCGAGGGGGAAGTGACACGCGGCCACCTGGTCCGGGTGCATCGACTCCAGCTGCGGTTCGTCCGTCGCGCACTTCGGGAGCTGTACGTTGGGACAGCGAGGGTGGAAGCGGCAGCCGCTCGGAGGGTTGATCGGCGAGGGCACGTCCCCCTGAAGGATGATCCGCCTCTTCGTTGCCGCAGACCGCGGGTCGGCGATCGGGACCGCCGAGAGGAGTGCCCCCGTGTAAGGGTGCTTCGGCGTCTTGTAGAGGGTGTCGCCGTCGGCCATCTCGACGATCTTGCCCAAGTACATCACGGCGACCCGGTCGGACACATGCTTCACCACCGACAGGTCGTGCGCGATGAAGAGGTAGGTCAGGTTGAATTCGGTCTGAAGGTCTTCAAGGAGATTCAGGATCTGCGCTTGGATCGACACGTCAAGGGCGGAGACCGGCTCGTCGCAGACGATGACCTTGGGCCGGAGCGCTAGGGCACGCGCGACGCCGATGCGCTGGCGCTGGCCGCCGGAGAACTCGTGCGGGTACCGGTTGTAGTGTTCGGGGTTCAGCCCGACACGCTTCATCAGTTCCTGCACTTCGCCCTTGACCTTGTTCTTCGGCACGGTCTTGTGCAGCAGGTACGGCTCACCGATGATCGACCCGATCGTCTTACGAGGATTCAGTGATGCGTATGGATCCTGGAAGATCATCTGCATGTCTCTGCGCATCTCTCGCAGTTCGCGTCCCTGGATGTGCGTGACATCCTTGCCCTGGAAGGTGATGCTGCCCTCGGTGGAGTCGTACAGGCGCATGATCACGCGAGCTAGTGTCGACTTCCCGCAACCTGTCTCCCCGACCAAGCCGACGGTCTCGCCGGGGTAGATATCCAGATCGATGCCATCGACCGCGTGAACGGCACCGACCTTCTGCTGGAACAAGATGCCCCGGGTGATCGGGAAGTGCTTCTTCACTCCCTTGATGCTGATGAGTGGTTCTCCCCGCCGGTCTATCTCAGACTCGCCGGCCGCGGTCATCTGCGTGCTCATGAGGGGGCCAGCACCTCCTCGGCCGCGATCCGCTCCTTATCAGCCAAGCTCAGGTGGCATGCAGACGCATGGTACGTGTCGGAGGGCAAGAGCGCGGGCGATTCCTCCAGGCAACGGTCGAACACGTAAGGGCACCGAGGTGCGAACGAGCATCCGGCCGGCAGGTTGATGAGCGAGGGCGGGAGACCCCGGATCGGCGTGAGGCGGTCAGTCTCCTCACCCAACTTCGGGATGGACTGCAGAAGCCCCCACGTGTACGGGTGGTGGGGGTGGTAGAAGATGTCCTCCGTTCGACCGTATTCGATCGGGCGGCCTGCGTACATGACCTGGATGTTGTCGCAGTGCTCGGCCACCACGCCCAGGTCGTGCGTGATGATGATGACCGCCGCTCCGAATTCCGACCGGAGGGAGTCGATCAGATCCAGGATCTGCGCCTGCACGGTGACATCGAGAGCCGTGGTCGGCTCGTCGGCGATGAGCAGATCCGGGTTCAGGGCCAGCGCCATGGCGATCATGGCTCGTTGCCGCATACCACCCGAGAACTCATGCGGGAATTGCTTCGCCCGGTCTCTGGGCTGGGGGATATTGACCTTGGACAGCATCTCGACCGCACGCTCCGCCGCCTCCTTCTTCGAGGCCTTCTCATGTTCGATGATGGACTCCGCGATCTGATCGCCGACCCGGTAGAACGGATGCAGGGAGGTCATAGGGTCCTGGAAGATCATGGAGATCTTCTTCCCGCGAACCTGGCGCATCTCGCTCTGCGAGAGCTGCAGAAGATCCTGGCCTTCGAAGATGACCTGTCCGGAGATGATGCCTTGCGTCTTCGGGACCAGCCCCATGATCGTCAAGGCACTCACGGACTTCCCGGAGCCGGACTCCCCCACGATCCCGAGGGTCTCCCCGGGTTGCAACGCGAAGGAAACTCCGTCCACGGCCTTCACCAAGCCATCGTCCGTCGGGAACTGCACCCGAAGATCCTTCACTTCTAGCAGTGGCTCAGCCATACACCTTCCTCAGTTGTACCGAACACGGGGGTCAAGGGCGGCGTAGATGACATCGACGATCAGGTTGGCCACGACGATGAACAGCGCGGCGACCACGGTGACGCCCATCACCGGCGGGAAGTCCGAACCGTACAGGGAATCAAGGGCGTAGTTACCGATCCCCGGGATCTGGAACACCTTCTCGATGATCACGGCGCCGCCGAG
>JAYVBZ010000292.1:0-6380 GCA_043750215.1 Actinomycetota bacterium | reverse complement strand
CAGTGGCCCAGGAACGGATTCGGGATGCAGACGGTGAACTTCCCCTGGGCGTTCGTTGGGAAGCCGTTGGCTCCGGGGAACGTCCCGAAGTAATGATCGAAGGACCGGTTCTCCTGCACGATGAAGATCAGGTGGTCGAGCTTTTCCAGACCTGCGGGAACGGGGGCCCGTGCGGATGAATCCTGCGCTGCACCGGATGGTGACGTGGTCGATGTGCTTGCCCCGGCCGTGACGCAGGCGGTAAGGGCCACGCAGACGAGGACGAAGCCCGACCGTTGCATGGCGGAAGTGTATCCAGTCAGGTCTACGGGGTCGGATCGAGGATGTAGGGCGGGCGAGGAGGCTGCGTGAAGTCGAAGTCGTTCACCAGGTCGCCGAGGATGCTGACGTTTTCCCGCACGATGGGACGGGAGTCGGGGCGTCCGTCGTTGACCGGGTTCAGCCGCTGCCCCCCGAGGAAACGATCCTCGATCAGCTTCAGATAGGCATCGAACGAGAGGATTTGGTGGTCGATGACCCCCTTCTTCGCATACGGGCTGATGACGATCGCCGGCACGCGAACGCCGTAGCCGTTCACATCGACCCCGGGGGGCTTCATATTGTCGTAGAAGCCGCCCCAGTCGTCCCAGGTCAGGAAGACGGCGCTTGAGCTGTACTCGGGACTCCGCATCACGCCGTTGACCATCCGCGTGACGTAGCCCATCCCTTTTCGTGCGGTGCCGGGCAGGATGGGATGTTCGTTGTAGGGGGGAGCCGTCACCAGCCAGGACACCTGCGGCAGCGTGCCGTTCTTCGCGGCGGTGAGGAAGTCGGAGATGTGCTGGATACCACCAACGCTGTGGTTATCACGAACGTCGGTGAAGCCGAGCAGCGGGTTCTTGTCCGGCGAGGTGCCGTTGCCAGCTCCGGAGCACTGGGTGCCCAGACATGTCTGGTTGTTCACGTAGTAGTGCCAGCTCACGCCGGCCTTATCCATGAGGTAGGTGATATCGGTCCACGCGTACTTGGGCGGCTGGCCGTAGCGCCACGTCAGTGTGCCCCTGAGCTGGGTGTCGGACGTGCAGCTCATCCCGTCGTTGGGATCGGTGCATCGCGCCGACCACCCGGAGACCATGAACAGGTGCGACGGCAGCGACCACGAGTCTGAGGGAGCAAACATCCGATCCTGCAGGACATAGTGCTTGGCGTAGGTCCAATAGTTTGGGATGTCGGTGCCATTCAGGTACGACAACACGTCAGGCTGGCCTTGAGGCCCGACGAACGGGGCGCATGAGGACGGTGCAGGGTCGATCCAACAATGCGTCCCATGGTCCTGCATCGCCTTGATGAACCCGTCCATCTTGCCGCCGTTCACATCGATCGCTGTCGCAACGTCATCGTGTGGTCCGCCCCATTGGTGCAAGCTCTTGGTGTGATAGGGCTTGGAGCAATGGCCGAGGAACGGGTTGGGGATACAGGTAGTGATCTGACCTTGGGAGTTCGTCGCGAAACCGTGCGCTCCGGGGAAGGTCCCGAAGTAGTGATCGAACGACCGGTTCTCTTGGACGATGAAGATGAGGTGATCGAGCTTCTCAAGTCCCGCCGGGATGGCGGCCTTGGCGGACGATGGCGCCGATGGGTGCGAGGTGGCCCCCACGCTTGCGCCGGCCGCCACACAGGCGGCGAGAGAGAGCGAGGTGATGAGCAGGAAGGTTCGTCGCATCGCGGCAGTGTACCGAGCTAGTTCCACGGCGTGGGATCAAGGATCAAGGGCGGCTGTGGAGGCTGAGTGAAATCGAATTCCTTCCGCAGGTCGCCCAGGAGCGGCACGTTCTCGCGGACTGTGGGACGGCGATCGGGGCGGCCGTCCGTCCGCGGGTTCAGTCGGCGGCCGTGCAGGAACCGGTCCTCGATCAGCTTCAAGTAGGCGTCGAAGGACAGTGTCTGGCCGTCGATGTACCCCTGCTTGGCGTATGGGCTGATCAAGATCCCCGGCACGCGGAGCCCATACCCGTTCTCGTCAACGACGGGTGGTTTGACGTGGTCATAGAAGCCGCCCCAGTCGTCCCATGTGAGGAAGATGGCCGTGGAGTTCCAGTCCGGTCCGCGCATGGCCGCGTTGATGAGCTTCGTCACGTAGGTCTCGCCCGTGCGGACCGTGCCCTTGCCTTCCGGATGCTCGCTGTAGGCCGACGCCGGAACGATCCACGACACTGAGGGGAGAGTGCCATCTGCGGCCGCGCCCAGGTATTCGGTGTGGGTTTGGATCTTGTGCAGGTCGTGGTTCTCACGAGCAACGTCCGTGAAGCCCGGAACGGGGTTCTTGCTGGGGGCGGTCCCGCCGTGATTGACGCATCCGGGTAGCCAGCACGTTCGATCGTCCACGTAGTAATGCCAGCTCACCCCACCCTTATCCAGTAGCCACGAGATGTCTGTCCAGGCATACTTCGGCGGCTGACCGTAACCCCACTTCAAGGATGTGGCCTTGAGATCGATGTTCGAAGTGCAGCTCATCGGGTTGGACGGGTCGGGACAGTACGCCGACCACCCTGAGAACAGGAACAGGTGTGATGGGAGTGTCCACGAGTCGGTCGGAGCGAACATCCGGTCCTGCAGCACGAACCGCTTGGCGTAGGTCCAGTAGTTCGGGATGTCACGGCCGGTGAGGTAGCTGACCACGTCAGGCTGTCCCTGCGGACCTACGGACTGCGCGCAGCTGGCCATGAAGGGATGCTCGAAACAGGGGTTCTGGAACTTGTACAACTGGCCGATGAAGCCGTTCATCTGGCCGTGATTGATGTCGGCGACGGCGTCGGGATGGTCATGCGGCCCGCCGACCTGGCGGATGCTCGAGGTGTGATACGGCCGGGAACATCTCCCCAGGAACTGGTTGGGGACGCAGACGGAGATGCCGCCGCTCGCGCTCGTCGGGAATCCATCCGCGCCGGGGAACGTGCCGAAGTAGTGATCGAACGAACGGTTCTCTTGGACGATGAAGATCAGGTGATCGATCTTCGCCATCCCCTTGGTCCCCGAACCGGCGCTCGATGTGGAAGATGGAGAAGCTGGTCCAGGCGGAGAGAGCGATGGCGAGCTACTGGCAGAACTCTGCGCCACACACGCGCCCGCGATGAGCGCGGCGAGGATCGCCAGTCTGAGTCGGCCCTTGTGCATCCGGCGGAGTCTAGGCGGTTGGGGGTCGCCGGTCACCCCTACTGACCGGCTAGAATGCCTGCGTGGCCGTCCGCGGGGCGGTCCTGGAGTCGAGGAAGGGAACGGGGCAACCCCCCAGAGAACGCACTTTTGGCGACCGCCACCGCGCAAGTGAAGATCTTGATCCCGGGCACCCAGTCGATGGTTGCCCTGTTGGGTCAGCGTGATTCCTTCCTCAAGCTCATCGAGTCCGCCTTCGGCTCGGCCATCCTGGTGCGAGGCAACGAGATCACCATCTCCGGTTCCGCCGACGAGTCGGAACTCGTATGCCGCGTGTTCGAGGAGCTCCTCGCGCTCCTGGAGCGCGGAACCGAACTCTCCGATGCAGCGGTGAGGGAGACCGTCGCCATGGTGCGAGGGATGGGGATGGAGCCCGCCGAAGTGGGGATGCGACCCAGCGACGTTCTCGGAGACACCCTGGTGTCGGCGCGGGGCAAGGGCATCGCCCCCAAGACCATGGGCCAGAAGCGCTATGTCGATGCCATCCGCGATTCCACGGTGACGTTCGCGATCGGCCCGGCCGGGACCGGCAAGACGTACCTGGCCGTGGCCGCCGCGGTTCGCGCCCTTCACGCCCACGAGGTAAGCAGGCTCATCCTCACGCGGCCTGCGGTGGAAGCAGGGGAGCGGCTCGGCTTCCTGCCGGGAACCCTCTACGAGAAGATCGACCCGTATATGCGCCCGCTCTATGACGCGCTCTTCGAGATGACCGGAGGGGAGACGTTGCCCAAGCTGATGGAGCGGGGAACGGTTGAGGTCGCGCCCCTCGCGTACATGCGCGGACGAACGTTGAACGACGCGTTCATCATCTTGGACGAGGCCCAGAACACCACTCCCGAACAGATGAAGATGTTCCTCACCCGACTGGGGTTCGGTTCGAAGGCGGTGGTCAATGGTGATGCCACGCAGGTTGACCTCGCATCCGGGGCGCCGAATGGCTTGTCGGTCATCCAAGAGATCCTCGGCGATATCGACGGGATCTCGTTCGTTCATCTGGGGGGCCGAGACGTGGTGCGGCATAAGATCGTGCAGGACATCGTCGAGGCCTACGGACGGTTCGGGCAGCAACGTCTCCAGGTCGATGCGTCGCCAGCCCCATGAGGACCGACCATCCGTCAGTCCTCATCTCGAACCGACAGTCGCTTCCAGTGGACGAGGACGCGTTGGTGGCGCTTGCTCGTCGAACACTCGAAGCCCAGGGCCAAGCGAAGTCAGAGCTTTCCGTTTCGTTCGTGGATCAACGCGAGATGGAGGATCTCCACGTGCGCTACATGGATCAGGCCGGTCCGACCGACGTGCTGTCCTTCCCGCTGGGCGACATGGACGAGGACGGTGTGAAGGTGTTGGGTGATGTCATCATCGCCCCTTCCATCGCTGCACAGAACAATCCCACCGATCCCGCAGCCGAACTCCGCCTCCTGCTGGTCCACGGGATCCTCCATATCCTGGGCTTTGACCATGAGGAGGACGCCGCGCGGGCGGAGATGTGGGCGCTGCAGGAACGCTATAGCGGGGTGCGGGTTTCGTGACGCCAACCGACTGGTTCGAGCTGGTCGTGGTCCTGGTTCTCATCGTCGTGGTCGGCGTGATGGCTGCCTCCGAAGTCGCCATCAACAGAACGAACCGCGTGCGTGCCGTCCGGCTGGAGGAAGAGGGGCGGCGCGGATCCGCCGCCTTGGTGCGGATCGTGGGAGACCCGGCTCCGTTCCTCAACGTGGTTCTGCTGATCACGTTGCTCGCCACCATCGGCGGAACCACGATCGCCACGTCGATAGCGGTGCGCCACTTCCATGGGGCGGGAGAGATCATCTCCACCGCGCTCATGACCCTGGTGCTGTTCGTGTTCGCCGAGGTAACGCCGAAGACGTTCGCCATCCAGCAACCCGATCGGGTGGCTCTGCGTGTCGCTCCCTTCATCGCCTTCATCGGAAGTGTGGTGGGACCTTTGGCCACAGGACTCCTTCTCCTGGCCAACGTCATCATGCCCGGCAAGGGCCTGAAGGAGGGCCCCTACATCACCGAACACGAGCTCCGCGCGTCGGCGGAGGTGGCCTCGGAGGAGGGTGAGATCGAGGATGAGGAGAAGGAGCTCATCCACTCGATCTTCGAGTTCGGCGACACGATCGTCCGCGAAGTGATGGTCCCTCGCCCCGACATCATCGCCATCGAAGACGACAAGACGCTCCGGGACGTGCAGGCCCTGGTGCTCGAACACGGCACCTCGCGGATCCCGGTCTACAAGGAGGATCTGGACGATGTCGTGGGGATCGTGTTCGCCAAGGATGTCCTGAAAGCCTTCCACCAGGGCGAGCAAGGATCCGGCCTGGCAGAGGTCATGCGCGAGGTTCGCTTCGTGCCGGAAACCAAGAAGGTAGCCGAACTCCTTCGCGAGATGCAGCGAGAGAAGTTCCATCTGGCGCTGGTCACCGACGAGTACGGATCCGTTACCGGTCTGGTGTCACTCGAAGATCTCTTGGAGGAACTGGTCGGCGAGATCACCGATGAATACGACCGAGAGGAACCCGAGATCGTGGACCTGGGCGCTGGTCGGTTCCGCGTATCGGGCAAAGCCTCGATCGACGACGTGAACGAACGGCTTGAGATCGAGCTTCCCGACGAGGAGTGGGACACCATCGCGGGGTTCGTGCTCGATGTCTTCGGCAGGATCCCCGACGACGGCGAAGGGGTGGACCATCGAGGCATGACGTTCAAGGCGGAACAGGTCCAGGGGCGGCGCATCGCGACGATCTTGATCACGCTCCCTCCCGTGGCTGCGTCCGAGGATATGGAGTGAGCCGGATCACGGCACCATGACTCGCGCCGGGATGGTGGCCGTCGTAGGGCGACCGAATGTGGGCAAGTCAACCCTGGTGAACGCGTTGGTCGGACAGAAGATCGCGATCGTTTCCGACAAGCCGCAAACGACCCGCAACGACATCCGTGCGGTGTTGACCACTGACGAAGTGCAGGTGGTCTTCACCGATACACCCGGGTTCCACAAACCGCGAACCCTCCTAGGACGCCGGTTGAACGAGCTGGTGGCCGACGCCGTGGATGGTGTGGACCTGGTCTTGCTGGTCGTGGATGCGGCCGGCGGCATCGGGCGAGGAGATGCGTTCGTCTACGCGCGTCAGGTGCAGGGAGGCGGGATCCCTGCCTTCTGCGTGGTGAACAAGCTTGATGCCACC
>JAYVBZ010000291.1:0-3910 GCA_043750215.1 Actinomycetota bacterium | reverse complement strand
TCAGGAGAAGAAGGACCGCCCCGCCGACATAGAGCAGCCACCGTCGTTGGCGTGGCAGGTAGCCGACCCGTGACATCAGTTCTTCCCCTCCTTCAAGCGACCAGCGTATCTCACGCTGCGGGAGAAGGCCGGGGGACGGGCGTGGCCCCGCCCAGGGTGCCGCCGAGCTTCTCCAAGGCGGTCAGTGCCTCTCCGAACGTAGCCACCGGGATCAGACGCATCGCCTTCGTGTCCACTCCCGCCAGTTCCTTCATGTTGTCCTTGGGAACCAGGAAGACGGTCGCTCCCGCGCCCTCGGCAGCGACCACTTTGTCGGTGATACCCCCGATCGGGCCGATCGTCCCGTCCAACCGGATCTCTCCGGTGCCCGCGATCGTGGCACCGTCGGTGAGATCGCCGGGCGTAAGTTCATCGTAGAGGCCCAGGGCCCACATGAGCCCAGCGGAGGGTCCACCGATATCGCCGCTGGAGATCTGGACATCGAACGGGAACGGATCGATCAGAGAGATGCCGAACCGGGGATCCGGCAGATCCCCGCAGACCCCGCGCGTCAGCCTCACGTCCTGGGTCTGGCCGGCGGCTGTCACCTTGAAGTCGATCTCTGCTCCACGCCTCTGCTGGTCCAGCACCTTGGACGCTTGGGCTTGGGAGGAGATCGCGACACCGTTGATCTGGTCGATGATGTCGCCGGAGAAGAGCTTCCCCTCGGCAGGGCAGCCGGCGACGACGGACTCGATCAATGCGCCTGTGCCGTGTGTCTTCGGGTAGCCGACAAGGGTGTGAAGCGCCAGGAACGCTGCGTCTATCTTGCTCTGATCCATCTCCGATACCGCTCGTTGCTGTTCCTGTTGGCGGTTCTGGCCGGGTGGGTAGAGCACCTCTTCTCTGACGATCGTCTTGTTGGGATCAAGCCATGCACCGAGCGCGGAAAGAGGAGTGAGTTGAAAGAACCGGACCGTCGTCATCACCAACTTCCCGCTGGAGGGGTACACGCGGTGTCCCGTGACGGAGATCAGCGGGGTGACTTCGCGAGCGGGCCCCGGCCCTATCGAGTAGTAGGGCAGCGGGATGACGCCGGACAAGAAGGCCATGACGAATAGCACGACGACCACGATGAGAGCGGGATGACGTTTCACGTGCCGGTCATCCTACGGAGGAAGCCACGGAA
Source organism: Actinomycetota bacterium (assembly GCA_043750215.1). Classification (GTDB taxonomy): domain Bacteria; phylum Actinomycetota; class UBA4738; order UBA4738; family HRBIN12; genus JANXVR01. The sequence goes on along the minus strand of JAYVBZ010000291.1, from coordinate 2,742 downwards.
CGCCCGGAGCAAGGGGTACGCTGCACCGGAGCTTGGAGGAGCCGGATGCGATACGCGGTCGTGGTCATGGCGGCACTTGCGGTGGGCGTCACCGTCTACGTGCTCACGCTTCGCCGATCCAACCTGCCCGATACCAGGTCGTTCGGCCATCAAGGTCCTGAGATGTCCAGCGCCCCGGTACACGTCTCCAGCGTCACCTATATCCCGGTCGCAACGGGCACGCCGGCCTCGTGGCGATCACGGTCGACCAGCCTGGTGGGCCTGGTGGCATTGATCACCGTATGTGCGGCAACGATCGCCGTCACCCTCTACAAGGTCCGATCGGCCCTGATCAGACTGATCATCCACAAGCTGCAAGGAAGCTGAGCCGGCGCTCAGGCGTCCAGTTCAGGCGTCAAGTCTCTGATCTCGCGCACCAGGAGTTGGCTGAGCTGATCGTCGTCCCGGAGCCGCCCCTCCAGGTTGTAGGTGCCCGCGAAGTCCTCGAGCCCATCGCGCGTGGCCTGGTCGAGAACTCCGGACGGTTCACCGTGGAACCGGCCCAGCGCCGACAGTCGCCGCTGCACGTCGGCCACCAGTTCGGCGGACGCCGCCAGGAGCGGATCGTTGCGAACCAACATGGTGTCGTCCCACACAGCGAACAACCTGACCATCTCGGTCACCGCGTCGGGATGGTCGTCCACGCGAAGGTCGATATAGCGATCGTTCCCGCCCTCGTATCCCCCGCCCTCGCGGACGACCAGGAGCGCAGCGCTTTGTCTGCCGCGACGGTCACCGCCCGCTTGATCTCCGGCGACGAGTGCCGCCAACAGCCGGTCGCAAAGATCCCCCTGGGTCGTGGCGAAAACCAGTGCCATCTGATCGATCACGACGGCTCCCGCGAGGATGTTTCCCTGGGCCGCGAAGCCCTCACCGGTTACGCCACCTGCCCAATCGCTGCAGGTCTCTCCCGTGAAGGTTGCTGCTTGGCCTTGGGCGTCAACGAAGCCGGCTTGCCGATCGGCTTTGAGTTCGTCTGCATCCACCAGGCTTTCAAGGGCCTGGTGTGCCGAGGCCCCGGCCTCCATGAGGGCAAGGCCCTCGGGGCCGTAGGTGGTATTGGCCCACGACTGGGTGGCCACGGCACCTATCCCGGCGCGCGCCCATGGAACGACTGCCCCAACCGCGGGGAACTTCGAAGCGACTGCCACGCCCCAGTCCCCTTTCTCCAGGTCGGCGGCGACGATCGAGAACGTCACGAGCTACCTCCTTCGCACCAATTGGAACGCCGATTCGTATTCGCTGAGGTGTTCGAGCATGTGACCGGCGCCCATGACGACGGTTCGCAAGGGGTCTTGCACCAGATGAACAGGAACCTCGCATTCTTGGGCGAGCAACATGTCCAAACCACGCAGGAGGCTCCCACCCCCGGTCAAGAACATCCCCGTCTCCAACACGTCGTGGGTGAGTTCGGGCGGGGCTTCGGAGAGGGTACGCCGGGCGGCATCGACGATACCTTTCACCGGGCCCGACATCGCCTGGCGGATCTCGTCTTCAGTGAGCTTGACCTCGACGGTGTTGCCTGTGGCCAGTTCGCGGCCGATGACGATCGCGGCCTTGCCCCCCGGGCCGGGGAACGCCGAGCCGATGGCGATCTTCAACTCCTCGGCTGCCTTCTCCCCGATGGCGACGCCATAGACCGTGCGGATGTGATCGGCGATCGCCGCATCGATATCGAATCCGCCGATCGCGACCGAATGGCCGCTCACGACCCCGCCCATCGACACGACGGCCATCTCCGATCGCCCGCCACCGATGTCCACCACGAGGTTCCCGATCGGTTCGTGCACGGGAAGGCCCGCCCCGATCGCAGCCGCGAGCGGCTCTTCCACCAGGGTCACGCCCTTGCCTCCGGCGAAGCGCACGGCTTCTTCGATCGCGCGCTTCTCCACCTCCGAGGCCATCGACGGGACGCACACCAGCACTCTTGGCTTCGGGAACCGTCCGGCGCTGGATCTGCGCACCACCACTTCCAACATCGCCTGCGTCATGTCGAACTCGGTCATGGCGCCGTGACGGAGCGGACGGATGGCGAGCACGTTGCCGCTGTCGCCGCCGATCCGAGCCCAGGCGGCCTCGCCCATCGCTTCTACCCGGCCGGTTCCGGCATGGACGGCAACCACGCTGGGCTCTTCGAAGACCACGCCGTCACCCTGCCGATAGACAAGGATGGTCGCGGTCCCCAGGTCGATCGCGAGGTCACGACCCACGGTTCAACTCCCCATCACCCAATGCGCGTCGCCGGATGTGAGCGCTTCCTTCTTCCAGATGGGAACGTCTTCCTTCAGGCGCTCGATGGCGTGACGGCAGGCCTCGAAGGCCTCCGGGCGATGGGCGGCGCTCACCGCGATAATCACACTCGCCTCTCCCACGCTGAGGTCGCCGGTCCTGTGGAAGATGGCCACTTTCCGCAGGCCCCAGCCGGTCGTGAGTTCGGACGCGAGTTCCTCCAGCCGACGCTGGGCCAGCTCATCCCAGGCCTCGTAGCGCAGGCCCGTGACATCGCCTGCGGCGGAGTGGTCACGAACCGTTCCCACGAAGACGCAGGTACCGCCCGCGGCCGGATCGGCCACGAAGGCGAGTGCTTCGTCCACGGAGAGGCTCTGGGAGGTGATGCGGGTGAGCGAGTCGGACACGCGCGCCATCCTAACGCCGCCCCGGTCGTAGCATGGCTGACGTGGACAACCCTTCTCCGTTCGCGGG
>JAYVBZ010000290.1:0-2853 GCA_043750215.1 Actinomycetota bacterium | reverse complement strand
GTGCCGCCGGCGGTTGAAGTGGTGCCGTTGCTCGTGACGCTCACCGCCGATCGAGCGACGCTCCCCTGAACCTGGGAGACCTGCTCGACCTGGGCACTGGACTCGACGTCGGGGGTTAATAGATCGCCGGTGGTGAAACTCGTGTTCGCTACGCTGCCCGCGATATTGATGTCTCCGGCGGGCACGCTCGCCGAGCCGTAGAAGAACGGCTGGCAGGGCGCGGCGAAGGGGTGCAGGCTCGTGCTACGGCACCCCGTCGGCGACCAGAACAGGCTCTGGATCTGCACGACCTTGGAAGACGAGACATGCCCCGCGCTCCATGTGACGATCACGGTGAGGCGGTACGGGGCGTTGGTGACGGAGTCGTCCTGGGTGTCGTAGATCCACCAGCTGTAGGCGACCCCGTTCTTCGTGATCGTTCCCGTGTGGGGTACCAGCGGCTGCGTGGGGTTCACGGCTGTGGGCGAGGTGGCGTAGACGATCTTCTCGCCGGAGCCCTTGGTCGCGCCGGCACTGCACGAGATGAAGCGATAGACGGACGGCGTGCCACAGGGTCCGACGATGTTCGGATCACCGGCCAGGTCGGTATCGAGCATCCCGGTCGTTATCTTGGAGTAGGCCAGACCTCGAACGTCCTCCATGATCTGGTTCGCGACCCCGGTGGCAGCGTCCTTCTGCCGAGCTTGGTCCATGTACCCGAACCCGATCGTGGCGGCGTAGGCCAGCGCGAACAGCGATGCAGTCATGATCGTGATCGCGATCATCGTCTCGATCAGGGTGAAGCCACGGTCGTCTAGGGACAGGCAGGCGCGAAGCCGAACACGCGTCGGCGGGCCAGCCGCAGCACGAAACGCGGTATCTCCCATCCCCTGAGGTGTCGGCAGCCGCAGGGCCCGCCTTGAGTTCACCGGCCCGGCCGTGAGGATCGCTCGCCTTGGAGGTTTTTCGGGGTCCTTCGTCCGCCCCCGAAGCCCCGTGTGCCACGATGCCCGTCATGCTGAAGATCGACCTGAGATCTCCGACGATATGGGTCCCGGCCCTCGTGTTCCTCCTGGCGGCCGGGATCCGGCTGTGGTCGCTCTCCTCCCCCCCGGCCATGTACTGGGACGAGCGGTATTACGTCTTCGATGCGGAGGTCTACCTGGGTGGTGGGATCGGTCAGTTCGTTGGTCACCCGCCCGCGGTGAAGATCGCCGACGAAGGGACATGGATGCACCCACCGTTGGGGAAATGGATGATCGCCCTGCTGGGCGTCGGGCCTATCGGGCTCCGGTCTATGGGGTGGCGTCTGCCGTCGGCCCTGTTCGGGATCGCGGGGGTCGTGCTCCTCTACGTCATCGCGCTGCGTCTGTGGAGGTCGGTGTGGTGGGCCGGGCTCGCCTCCCTCCTGTTGGCTCTCGACGGGCTGCACATCGTGCAGAGCCGCATCGCGATGCTCGACATCTTCCTTAGCACGTTCATCTTGGCGGCGACCCTGTTCATGGTCCTTGATCGAGAACGGATGGATGACCCGGAGCGGGAAAGCCGCTGGAAGCGGACTTCGAGCGTCTTCGGCTCCCCGTACCGCTTCTGGGCCGGGTTCTTCCTAGGAGCCGCTGTGGCGACGAAGTGGTCCGGGGCGCTGGCGCTGGCCGGCGCGGCGGTGCTCTGCACGGCTTGGTTGTTCACGGGAGGGCGTCGCAAAGGTCAGCCCACCGGCGCGGCAGTCGCCTCCCTGGCTGCCTCGTTCGTGCTGGTGCCGCTGAGCGTCTACCTGCTGAGCTACGGCGCGTTCTTCTATCAACACGGACCCGACATCGCGGACTTCATCACCCTGCAGTTACGGATGTTCCAGTTCCAGCGGACATATGTGCACCTGCACGGCCAGGGATCGCCGGCGTGGACCTGGCCCCTCCTGCTCCATCCGATCCAGTACTACCGGAGCACCTCCGGCGGGCCGGTGCACACGATCGTGGCACTCGGCAATCCCGCGTTGTGGTGGGGGTTCCTGCCTCTCCTGCCGGTCGGGGCGGTGACCTTGGCGCGGCGGGCGACCTGGAGAGAGGCCCTGGTCTTCGGCGGCGTCGCGATTCTGTACCTGCCCTGGCTGGCCGTGAGCAGGACCCAGTTCATCTTCTACATGTTGCCGGTCGTTCCTTTCATGTGCTTGGGCGTCGCGGGGACGCTCCGGAAACTGCCGGTGGTGGCCGCCCGCCGCTTGGGGATCGCGTTCGCCGTGGCGACCGGAGGGGCCGCCGTCCTGTTCATGCCCGTGTGGGTCGGCGCCTGCATCTCCGGAGCGTGGGCCGCGCAGCTCAAGCTCCTGCCGGGATGGCCGCTGTGACCACGACCCGGCCGAAGGCTCTCGAGGCCGGCCTCGCCCTGATCGTGATCGGTATCCCTCTGGTGTTCATGCCCGCGACCTATGCCCCCTTCATGGATCCGAAGCTGGTGCTCCTTCTCCTGGGGGCCCTGCTGGTGTGGAGGTCCGGCCTGCCGGTTGACCGGCGCCTGGCGACGGCGGCTGCGGTCTGGGTCGCAGTTATGGTGCTCGCCGGGGTCTTCGGCGTCGACCAGTGGTCGAGCCTGCTCGGTCCCGATAACTGGGGGACGGGGATCCTGCTCCTTGCACCGTGTGGCTTCCTCCTGGTTTCGGGAGCGTCGGTTCCCGAGACGCTTATCCGGCGCATCCCCGTGTGGCTCGTGGGGGCGGGCACCGCCGTGTCGGTGGTGGCCCTCACCTACCGGCTCGCGCCGGGGGTCTTCGATCGCCTAGTGCCGAACCTCAGCTTCCAGGGCTCGACGGTGGGCCAGCGCGGTCTCCTGTCCGGGATCGCCGCCGTGGGTCTGGTCGCCTCGGTCGCGCTCTGGGAG
>JAYVBZ010000289.1:0-3782 GCA_043750215.1 Actinomycetota bacterium | reverse complement strand
CTGCCGCGCAGAGGTGATCGCGCCGTAGTGGCTGTCCGGGTCGGTCGGATCACCGACCACGATCTTGCCGGCACGCTCGACGAACCGGGCAACGAAGTCATCGTAGACGGCGTCCTGAACGAAGATCCGGGACCGCGCGTCACAGACTTGACCGCTGTTCGCGTAGATGAGGAAGAGCGAACCGTCGACCGCCTGCTCGACATCTGCGCCGGCGAAGACCAGGTTGGGTGACTTACCGCCTAGCTCGAGCGTCACTCGCTTGATGGTGTCGGCGGCGGTGCGCATGATGGACTGGCCCGTCGTGGTCTCACCGGTGATCGAGATCTTGTCCACGCCCGGATGTACTACGAGCGCGTTGCCCGCAACCGGACCCGGGCCCGTCACGACGTTGAAGACGCCGGGAGGAAACCCGGCTTCCTGGACCAGGTCTGCCAGCATGAGGACGGTGACCGGCGTCTCACTCGCCGGTTTGACGATCACGGTGCAACCCGCGGCCAGCGCGGGCGCGATCTTCCAGGCCGCGATGGCCAGTGGGAAGTTCCAGGGGACGATCAGGCCGCACACGCCGACCGGCTCGCGCCGCGTGTAGAGGAGATAGTCGGCCGGTCCCGGGATGGTCGAACCCAGATACTTGGTGGCCGCGCCGGCGTAGTACTCGAAGCAGCCCACGGTCCCATGCATGTCGAAGTCCGCATCGAACAACGTCTTGCCGTTATGCGCGGTCTCCGCGGCGGCGAACTCCGGGATCCGGGCCTCGAGCAGGCGCGCAAGACGTCCGAGCATCGAGGCCCGATCGGGCGCGCCCGTACGGCGCCACTCCCCTTCCAGGGCCCGGCGCGCCGCGGCGACCGCATCGTTCACGTCCTCCACGCCGCCCTTGGGAACCGAGGCGCAGACCTCGCCGGTGGCGGGGTTGATGACATCGAAGCGCTCCCCACTGCGAGCGGGAACCCGCGCACCGTCGATGTACATGTCGAGGTTCATCTACTCGGCTCCCGCCGCGATCGCCGACAGGACATCGTGGGTGACTTCCAGCGTTCGGTCGATGTCCTCCTCGGTGTGCGCCGCAGAGATCGACCATTCCTCGAACCAGGCGCTCCCCATCGGGATGATGCCGTTGCTGAGCATGCCGAACCAGTAATCGTCCCAGCGGGCCGCATCGCATCGGGCTGCATCGCGGAAGTTCTCCGGCTCCTCCGGGTGGAAGAGGATGCCGCCCAGGGTGGTCACCTGCGTGACGCACGCCGGGATGCCCAGGTCCGCGATGATCTTTCGCTGTCCATCCGCAAGCTTGGTGCCCAGGCGAGTCATCTCCGCGTAGCGGTCCGTCGTCATCACTTTGGTGAGGCACGCCAGGCCGGCGGCCATGCCGAGGGGATTCGCGTTGTAGGTGCCGAAATGCACCATGGGCCCCAGAGGGGTGACCATCTCCATCAGCTCCCGCTTCCCGCCGAACGCGCCGACCGGGACGCCTCCCCCGATCGCTTTGGCGAGCGTGACCAGGTCGGGCTCGACGCCGTAGAGCTGCGTCGCACCACCCTCTGCGATACGGCAGCCGACCTTCACTTCGTCGAAGATCAGGACGGCGCCCTTCTCCGTCGTGAGTGCGCGGACCGCTTCAAGATAGCCGGGCTGCGGTGGGATCACGCCGCCGTTGGTCATGGCCGGCTCGATGATGACGCCCGCGATGTCGCCGTCGAACCGATCGAATGCCGCGCGCATGTGCGCGATGTCGTTGAACTGCACCACGGTCGTGTACTCGGTGGACGCCGGCAGGAGACCGGCGGAGTCGGCGGTCGAGGCCGGAGCATCGGCGGGACCCCACGACTCCTTGGGCGCGCCGCCGGTCGATACCAACAGGTCGTCGGTACCGCCGTGATAAGAACCTTCGATCTTGACGATGTGCTTGCGGCCGGTAGCGGCGCGCGCGAGCCGGATCGCGGTCTGCGTGCACTCGACGCCGGACTGGGTGAACCGGATCATGTCGATCACGCCCGGGTATCGGCGCATGATCTCCTCGGCGAGGTCCCCGGCCAGCGTGGTCGGCATGCCGTAGAGGGTGCCGTGATCGGCCTGGCGTTTGATGGCCTCGGCGATGACCGGGTTCGCATGGCCGGCGACCATCGCCGCGTAACAGAGCGAGTAGTCGATGTACTCGTTACCGTCCAGGTCCCAGACGCGAGAGCCCTTCGAGTCGCCGATGTAGATCGGATACGGCGGTTTGAATTGGATGGCGCTTCCCACACCGCCGGGGATAACCTTCGCGGCCTTCTCCCAGGCAGCCTTGCACTTGGGGGTGCGCTGCTCGTATGCCTCGACGCCGTAGGTCATGGGCACGTCCTCCCTGAGGGCCACTCGGACTCAGAGTCTATGGGGTTCTTCTCGCCTGGTTCAATAGATTCTCGCGGCGCGAGAAGGGGTTGCGTCCGTCCGTACGAACGGATATCTAAGGGCTACCCGGAGGAGCCTTGTTCGACGCACTCGAGCACGCGCTCGGGGGTGATGGGAAGGGTGGTCGGGCGTGCGCCGACGGCATCGGCGATCGCACTGGAGATGACGGCCAAGGGGGGGCCTATCGGAGGCTCTCCGATCCCCCGGGCGCCGAAGGGGCCAAGTCCTTCACCCGATTCCAGCACGATGGCTTCGATGTCGGGCACATCCATCGCGGTCGGGATCAGGTACTGGAAGAACCCGCCGGTCAGGTTGACGCCGTCCTCCATAACGATCTCTTCCAGGAGCGCCTGACCCAGGCCCTGCACAGCCGCACCTGCTATCTGCCCTTCCACGCTGAGCGGATTGATCGCGCGGCCGACATCGTGTGCCGCGATGTATCGCAGGACCTCCACCTGGCCGGTGTCCAGGTCGACCTCCACGTCGGCCAGATGCGTCCCGAAGGTGAAGTCCGGGAAGAGACGCTCGCCCTGGAGTTCGCGCGTGACTTCCTTGCCCTTGGGACCGAAGAACGTCCCGAGGGCTTCAACCGGGACGTTTCGACGCCTACATATCTGAAGTGCGGCGGTGACCGCGACGACCTGATCCGGACCGGTCACGCCGTCGGGAGTCAGCGTGAGCCCCTCCAGCGGTTGGCCGGTCTCGGTTGCCACTGCGACGAGGATCTGGTCGCGCAGGAGGACCGCCGCCTCATAAGTCGCGTTTCCCGACATGAGAAGCTGGCGCGTGGCGGTCGACGTCCCCGCCAGTGGGTTCAACGCCGAGTCACCGAAGTGCACGGTGATCCGGTCCATGTCGACGCCCAGCACTTCGGAAGAGATCTGCGCGAGCGAGCTGGCCTGACCCCCGCCGATATCGGGGACGCCGCAGCGAACCGTGAGCGAGCCGTCCATCTGGAAGCCGATCCACGCGGCGGCCGAGTCGTTCAACCAGACCAATCGTCCGTAGGACTGCATGTTGGAAGCGATCGCGCGGCCGACGGCCATGCGCGGCCCGGATGGCTCGGGCTTGGTGCCTGCTCGTTCGGTGACGGCGTCGATGGTCTGGGCCAGCTGCACTTCGGTGATGATCTCCTGTCCCACGGGAAGCCGGTCACCGCGCTGCAGCGAGTTCCGTTTCCGGATCTCGCCTGGGTCTAGGCCGAGCTTCTTCGCCAGTTCGTCCATCTGGGACTCGTAGCCGAGCACCACCTGCATGCCGCCGAATCCACGGAACGCCGACGTTGGCGGGTTGTTCGTATACACCGTCTTCGCTCGGATGCGCGCGTTCTCGACTTTGTAGGGCCCGCACGCGTGAACCGACGAATAGAGGAGGACCAACGCCGACAGATA
>JAYVBZ010000288.1:0-4868 GCA_043750215.1 Actinomycetota bacterium | reverse complement strand
GGTCGAAGGTCGCAAGAAGTGAACGGCGTGGCGCTAGCGGTACACGCCGTTGTGGCCCAGGCTGTAGTCGCCGGGCTGCGGGAAGTAGGTCAGTCCGTGCGGGTCGGCGCCCACCGGGATCTGCGTGATGATGTGTCCGTCCGAGGTGTCGACGACCGTCACGGTGGTGCCGTACCGGTTCGTTTCCCAGAGCTGGGTCCCATCGGGTGAGATCTGGATCATGTCCGGACTCCCACCCACGTTCCACGTGTGGATGACCTTCTGCTGAGCGAAGCTGATGACCGAGATGGTTCCCGCCAGGCGGTTGGTCAGGTAGAGGTACTTCGTGTCGCGGCTGATGGCCATCCCATGCGCACCCGAGCCGGTGTGGATGAACTTCACCTGCTTCATCTGCACCGGGTCGATGACCGAGACACCGCTGGTTCCCTGGTTCCCGACGTAGAAATACCGCCCGTCCGGGGAGAGCTTCACATCCACGGGGAGGCCGACGACGTTCAGCTTCCCCAGGACCTTCATCGACTTCCAGTCGACCTTGATGACGTTGCCGTCGAACTCGCACCCGATCATGAGGTACGTCCCCGTCGAGGAGAAGTCCAGGTGGTCGGGACCGTTGCACGGCATCGGGACCGACTTGATGAGCTTCCACGTAGTCGGATCATAGAAGCGAAGCTGGTTGTAATACTCAGCGACATCGATGGCCACGCTCCCGTCCGGACTGAAGTAGAGGTTGTAGGGATGTTCGATGTTGTGGATGATCCGCACGAGCTTGCCGGTCTTCGGGTCCAGCACGGCAAGTTCGCTGGCCGCCGAGGCGTCGACGTAGAGCCAGCGCATATCCCACGACGGCGTCACATGCTCCGGGAATGTCCGATACCCCAGCTTGATGGTTCGAACTACCTTGAACGTCGTCGGATCGATCACTTCTATGGTTCCCGGGACTCCGTTCGGGACGTAGACGTAGGTGGGGTCACCGGCAACCTTAGGACTCAGGTCAGGGCCCATGATGGCCTGATAGATATTGCGGGGCCAGGGGCCGCCGCTGGCGGTGACCGATGGGGACCCGGTCCCCGATGGCGACCCCTCGTGCCCGGCGGCGCCAGATGCCGACCCCAGGCCGCTCGGCGTGCTCTTCGGATCGCCCCGGCTCTGCGCGCCCGATCGCGTTCCCCACATCAGGGCGAACGCGGCGATCGCTCCCGCGAGCAGGATCAACGCGAAGGATACGCGTCGCCTACGATCATCGAGTCTCTTGATCCTGGCGTTGGTCTCAGGCATCCCGCAGGAACCCTAGCGCACCGTTGCCGCATGAAGCCGGGTCAGCGGCGTTCGGCTTCCGCGGCTCGGACCGCGTCGACCGCCGCGCGGATCATCGTGACCGCGAGGTGCTCTGGTATCGGGTCTTCCGGCGACAACGCCTGCGTGCGGTTCATCACGTCGAGGCTTCCCCGAAGCAGCTCCTCGTCGGTCCCCGACCTGTTCACCAGCGACTGGATGGCTCTGGTCGCCAGCGTCATCGAGTACTTCGCTAGGGCGGTCTGCTTGGCAAGCATCTCTTCATCCATGGCGGAAGGATGCCACGGCCCGCTACGTTTGGCCACACGTCAGGGGAACAGGTCAGACTCCGGAGGAATGTCTCACACCGACAGCGGCACCCAGGCTCCTGACCCCCTCCTGCCCCGCACCCGTCTTCACCCTTGATCGGCGAAGGACTAATCCGGTGACCACCACCGCGAGCACGGTCACCGCCAGCATGATCGTGGCCAGCGCGTTGACCGCAGGCGTGATCCCGAACCGAACCGCGGAGTAGAGAACGATCGGCCACGTGTTCGTGGTGCCGTTGTTGAATGCGGCCAGCACGTAGTCATCGAAGGAGAAGGTGAACGCTAAGAGTGCGGCGGCAACGATGGCCGGCATGAGCCGCGGCAATGTGATCTGTCTGAAGGTGGAGAACGGCCCAGATCCAAGGTCGTAGGCGGCCTCCTCTAAGGTGTCGCCCATCCCGACGAACCGGGCGCGGATGATCAACATCGCGAGCGAGGCATTGAAGACGATCTCGGCGAGGATGATCGTCCAGATCCCCAGGGCGGGAAACGCGGGGAACAAGGTCTTCGCTTGCACGAAGAAGATGAGCGAGGCGACCGCGATCACGATCTCGGGAACAACCAAAGTCAGATACACGATGACGTCGAACGGAGCGCGAGCCTTCGGGCGCATGCGGGCAAGGGCGAGCGCCGCGCAGAGTCCCAGCACGGTCGAGACCACCGCTGCCACCGCGGCGATCTTCAGACTGACGACGATGGCGGGGATGTAGTTCGAATCGTGCAGCCCGGCGTTGAACCAACAGGTGGTGCCACCGTTCCAGACGGCGATGTTCCCGATCTTGTCGGGCGGGAGGGAGCAGATGTTCGTGCCGTGGAACGTCGAGAGTGCGACCGGCGAGGGTTTATTGAACGCGAACAACGCCATGACAGCGATCGGGAGGAACAGGAACAGGAACACGATGACGGCCCAGATGGTGAAGCCGACCTTCGAGGTGGAGATCCTACGCACCGAATCGCTCCTCTTTCGTTGCGAAGAGGATGTACACGAGCACGAACACCGAGAGCGCAATCATGAGTGAGATCGCCAGCGCCGATCCGAACGGCCGGTTCTGCGCCTCGTTGAACTGATCTCCGATGAGGTTCCCGACGAACTCGTATTTCCCGCCGCCCAAGATGTTGGGGATGATGTACTCGCCCGTCATAGGGATGAAGACCAGGAGAGCGCCCGTCACGATTCCCGGCAGCGTGAGGGGGAACGTGATCTGCCAGAACGCCTTCAAGGGCCTAGCCGTAAGGTCGGTCGCGGCCTCGATCAGTGTCCAGTCCATCCGCTCCAGCGATGCGAACACCGGCAAGATGAACAGCGGCAGGTAGTTGTAGACCAGTCCCACTCCCACGGCGTACTTCGTGTAGAGGATATTGAGGCCGAACGTCTTGGCCAGATAGCCCTGGGGATCCAAGATGATCTGCAGTGCATACGTCCGGATCAGGAACGACGTCCAGAACGGCACGACGATCAGCAGCAAGGCCAGCATCTTGTAGGTAGAGAGGTAGCGCGCCATCCAGTACGCCACCGGATACCCGACGAAGATGGTCAAGAGGGAGCCCGTGCCCGCCATCACCAACGTTCGGATGAAGATGGTGAGGTACACGTGATCCAGGACCAGTTGGTACTGAGAGAGGTCGAACGCGTAGGAGACCGATGTGAACCCCGTCTGCATGGCGAACGAGTACGCCACCAATATACACATGGCGCCCAGGAAGAAGATCACCTCGTACAGGAACGACGGCAGCAGCAGCCACGCCGGATATCGCGGCGAGAATGAACGCCTCTGCCGAACGGACCCGGAGGCCAGGGTGATCGGCGCCTCCGGGTCCGCTCCCATCAACCGGCTTTGAACTCCGTGTAGATCCGCGTGCGACCCTGCACCACCGCAGGACTCACGTTCAGGATGTACTTGTAATTGTCCGTGTAGGAGGCCGGCACGTCGAAGAGCGGGTCGCTCGTCAATGACGCGGGCATCTGCGAGAGGGCATCGGGGATGGGGATCGGGTAGTTGTGGTAGTTCATCTCGGTCACGGCGGTGCTCGGCTGGAGCAGCCAGTTGATCCACGCGTGCGCCGCAACCGGGTGCGGCGCCGTCGCCGGGATGCACCAGTTGTCTGCCCAGATCTCTGAGGTCCCCGTCGGGATGACGGCGGTGATGTCGCCTTCCTTCTTCCGCCCCTCGACGATCCGGCGGACGTCCCCGTTCCACCCCTGGCTGAGGATGATGTTTCCCGCGATCGCGTCGTTGATGTACTTGTATGCGCTGATCGTCGTGACCCCCGGTCGGATAGACAACAGGAACTGCTTCACCGCGTCGAAGTCGCTGGCAGAGTTCGTGTTGGGATCAAGATCCAGCGCCATCAGCGCCAACGGCACCACTTCCTCGGCACCGTCAAGCAGGTTGGTGCGTCCCTTGCTCACGTACTTGGGCAGGGCCAAGTAGAAGTCGTGAATCGACTGCAGATCGTCGGTCACGATCTTGTTGTTGTAGAAGAACATCGTGATCCCGAAGTCCTTGATGACATGGAACAGCCCCGTCGGGTCGTACGAAGGCTTGAGGAACGTCGGGTCCAGATACTTGAGGTTCGGAAGCAGACTGTGGTCCATCGACAGGAGCTGGCCCTCCTGGATGAGCTGGGCAACCGCGTTCTGACTAGGAGCGATGATGTCGAAGTTGGAACCGCCTGCATTGAGCTTGGCCAGGAGTTCGTCGTTGCTGGAGTAGAAGGTCTCGTTCGTGGTCATGCCGACGGCTTTCTCCGCCGGAAGCTGTGCGAACAGCTTGATCGTGGAGGGGTCGTCGTACTGCGACCAGTTGTAGATCTCCAGATGGTCCTCGAGTGGCTTTCCGGCGAGCCCGCCGCCGGCAGCTGACCCGGTGTCGGTTGGGCCGGCCCCCGTGGGGGTCTTCTTTCCGCAGGCCGCAGCAACCGCAGCCAGCATCGCCATCCCGCCCAGTCCAAGAGCGTGACGGCGAGTGATCGAGCGCCCGGCAGCACGCTGGACCTCGCGGTGCAGATAGTCCATCTTCGGCTTCATCTCGATGGGCGCGAGGATCTTCAGATCCTCTGGGCGTGGCTCGTTCATGCGTCCTCCTCCGAACTCGTGGCGGCCGTTAGTTCGCCGAGCAAGAGCGGGGCGGCTTCGTCCCAGCTCACGGCGATCCGGTCTCCAGGGTGGATGGTATCGAGGGCCGGGTCGGCGCTGGCGCGCTGCTCCCGAACCACGACGTTCGTGCCATTGACCAGCGTGGCGACCACTTGGATCTGGTCGCCCAG
>JAYVBZ010000287.1:0-8546 GCA_043750215.1 Actinomycetota bacterium | reverse complement strand
CCGTCTGATCTCGGTGGGCCCAGAGGAAGGCGGGGACGAGCTGCTGGCTCTCTGCGCAGGACCGGCCTCGGCGCTGCAGAGCTGATGCTTCGCGCAGTGGTTGTACGGGCCTCGTCGCGGCCCTAGCCTGCTCGCACACCCTCTTATCGGAAGGAGCCGAGTGATGGACGCTTACGTCTACATCCAGGTGCAACCGGGCAAGATACCCCAGGTGATGACCCATCTGGCGACGACGCCGGGCGTGCGCAGCGCGGTCACGGTCGTCGGGGAGTGGGATGTGCTGGCGCTGCTGGAGGCCCCCGACCTCCCGCATATCGCCAACTCCGTCCTGTCCGGCATCCACGGGGCTGGCGGCGTCATGCGCACCAACACCGCGCTGGTTGTTCCCGCAGATCGGGTTGGTCTGGCCGGCTGGGGCGGGGCCTCGTCTCCGGTCCCCATCCCGAACATGTGCTTCGTCCACATCAAGGCCCAGGTCGGCGCCGCTGCAGGCCTGGTCGAGCGTATGGCCGACTTCCAGGACGTGTCCGGCGTGGCCGTCATCTCCGGTCCTTACGACCTGCTTGTCTGCATCGCCCAGCCGTGGGAAGTGGCGAGCGGCATGATCTTGGAGCAGATCCACGCCCTTCCGGGCGTGGAGTCGACGAACACACTGGTGTCGGTCAACTACGAAGAACCCGACGAGGACCGCGACCAGTTCAGCACGTGGACGTGAGATAGCCGGAACTACGCGGGGCCCTTCGGCACGGTTCGGACTCCCGCCGGAAGGCTGAAGCGAACGCCCTCCTCCGCCACCGTGACCTCTTCCAGTTCGTCGAAACCATGGGCAGCGAGGAACGTAAGCATGTTTGCCACCAGCCACTCGGGTGCGCTGGCGCCGCTGGTCAGTCCGACCACCTCGGCCCCTTCCAACCAAGCGGGATCGACATCACTGTCGTCATCGACCAGGTAGGCCGGCGTGCCGCGTTCCTTGCTGACCTCGGCCAGCCGGTTGGAGTTCGACGAGTTCTGGCTGCCGATGACCAGGACCACATCCGCCCGCGGGGCGATGGCCTTCACCGCATCCTGGCGATTCTGGGTGGCGTAGCAGATGTCGTTGCGAGGTGGTCCCTCCATTGCAGGGAATCGATCGCGCAGGATGGCCAGGATCTCCTCGGTCTCGTCCACGCTCAGCGTCGTCTGGGTGAGATAGCTCAGCGGCCCGGCGCTGGGGAGCTCAACGGTCCGAGCTTCGTCCAGTGACTGAACCAGGATGGTCCGCTCGGGAGCCTGACCGGTGGTTCCGACAACCTCTTCGTGCCCGGAATGACCGATGAGCACGATGGTGCGCCCTTCCGATGCGAACCGACGCGCCTCGACGTGCACCTTCGTGACCAGAGGGCAGGTGGCATCGATGACCTGCAGGTGTCGAGCTTCGGCGTTGGCGTAGACCTCGGGGGCGACGCCGTGAGCCGAAAGCACCACGGCGGCACCTTCGGGAACCTCAGTTTCCTCCTCGACGAAGACGGCTCCTTTGGCCTCCAAGTCCTTCACGACATGGAGGTTGTGCACGATCTGCTTCCGCACGTAGACCGGCGCCCCATGTTTTCCGAGGGCGAGCTCAACGGCCTCAACCGCGCGGTCGACGCCCGCGCAATAGCCTCTCGGTGCCGCCAACAGGACCCGTCCCATGCCGCCATGGTACGAGGCCGAAGTTCCAGCGCCGGTCCAAGACGGATCATGACCCGTAGTCACAACGGAGTTGTCAGATGTCGGAGGGCGGGGCTAGGGTGGACGGGTCCGCACTGAACGGTTCCATCCGTTCCCTTCCGCATGCACGCACGCTTCCCACCTTCCCAGGGCTGGTCGGCGTGCGCCCGTGCGCGGTTGGCAGGGTTGGCGCAGTTAGTGCGGACAGTAGGTCACACATATACCCATCTAACACAGGAGGTGATGCAACCACCCACGACCTACCGCGGGTCGATCGGCACCGGTGAATCGTTCACCAGGCCGGTCGCGAAGGCGCAGCTGCCAGCTCCGCCTACCTCGGGGGTGAATCCATATATGACCCATCTCACCCGGACGCGCCGTCATGTTGTGACCGCGCTCTCCATCATCGCCGTGCTTTCCCTCTTCCCCGCTCTCTCCGCGAAGGCGACGACCACTGGAGGCTCAAGGCGGTACCAGTACGTGAATTCCCAATTCTGCCCGATCGATTGGCGAATGAACACGAAACAGGTGAAGCGACTCGTTACCTGCGCCGCCAACCATTGGTCGGTCCCGGGCGGACCAGCGAAGGCTCGAGCTATCGCCTTCCGGGAATCCCGATTCGACCCACAGGCCTATAACTCCAGCGGGGCTATGGGCATCTATCAGCACATGCGGACCTACTGGCCCAACCGTGCGTACTCGTACGGATTCAAGGGCTGGTCGGCATTCAACGCTCGCGCGAACATCATCGTGACGATGCGGATGGTGCACCGCGGTGGCTGGGGCCCCTGGGGCGGCTGAACACACCTAACCTTCCTGCACGAACGAACAGCGCCGGCCCGAAGGGCCGGCGCTGTTCTGTCGGTCTTAACCGACCGGGCCGCCGGGCTTCGGCATCCCCAGCACCAGCAGCCGGACCTCGTCAGGCGTGCGGACTACCGCGGCGACGCCGTCGGCTTGGCGATCAGAGATCACCCGCATCCCGGGGAATCGCTCGCCGACCAGCCTCACCAAGAGGGGAAAGGCGCCGAAGACAACCAGCACGTGCGGCCGCTCAACATCGATCTGGTCCAGCGCCGCGCGTTCGTCGGTGGCGCCGGGCGTGAGCTCCCATCCGGCGGACACCGTCGCTTGCTTCAGCGCCGAAAGCGCCGCTGCGTCTTCCGCCACACACATCACCTTCAACGCGCGGCACATCGAGGGCTACCTTTCGTCGTGTGGCTCCGGGATGCCAGAGGATAGCCCACTCCTTCAGACTCGCTTCGAACGAAACCACAGGGATCCGCCGACGAACAGCGCCGCACCGATGACGAGCCAGGGCCACGGGCTCCACTCATCGGTGCATGTGTGCGTTGTGCCGATGTTTCGACAGATCGTTCCGGGTCCCGCGCGATTCAGGTAGGCAACGTAGAAAAGAGGCACGCTCAGACCCGATACCAGGCCCGGCACGCCAACGTGTGCCGCAGGGCGGTTCCCAAGGAAGAGCGTGGCGACCACGGCAATGACCACGACGAGTGGACCGATCGTGAGCGCTCCAAGGAGTCCGAAGGAGTAGGCGATCCCCGTGACCATCCACGCGATGAACCAGACCCACCTCCCACGGTCGAACGTCGACGCGGTCACGATCCCGGATCGGTCCGCGGGAACCCGGCGCGTATCCGGCTCAACCGCCCGGTGGCGGTGGCGGGGGCGGTAGGTACGCTCCGGGCGTGGTCCCGGGGCCAAGCGCGCTACCCTCGTTCGTCGGCCTGCCGACAACCGCGTAGATGATCGCCCCGATGAGCGCGTCCACGAGTGCCCAGATCACGAATCCCAAGGCTGCCAGCGCGAGAAGCGCGAATAGGATGAAGATCCCTCCAACTGCCATGGCCCCGAGGCTAGCACGGTCGAAGACCCCAGCCTCTAGTGTCTTGACCCGTGCGACACGTGCTCTCTAGCCGCCGCCGGCGAACCTCGATGATCGTCCTGGGGATGTGGCTCCTAACCCAGTCCGCTTGCGCAGCTGATCCCGCACCCCTGCCGGCGCCTACCATCTGGGTGGTGCAGGCCAAATGGCTCGACGCGCTCGAGCGCGCAGACAGGGCGCTCACGGACAAGATCTTACGAACCGATCCCTCCGTGCAGCTCGGCTACAGCGCAAGTACCACCGGGGGTGGCCCCCTCCCCCCGACGGCCTGGGCCTGGGAGGACGTTCGGGCGTTCAAGCTTCTGATCGCAGATCCCAGCAATGCCCCATTCCTGGCCCATCTTCACACCGCCATGTATGACCCAGAGGCCTGGAGTGCGACACCCGTCAAGGAACAGCAGCATCCTGTGGTCTACATGCAACGATTCGCAAGATCGGCGAGGGACCACGGCTGGCAAGTGTTGCTCACCCCCAATCCGAATCTCATGAGGGTGAAGGGCGGTGATTGCGTCGCCCGCTCGGGCGAATCGCCGACCGCGGCATACGTGCGCTGCAACATCGCCGGATCGGCTGCCAAGGTCGCCGACATCGTCGAAACCCAGGCGCAAGGGCTCGAATCGAACCCGGCGGCCTACAGCTCGTTCGTCCGGCAGACCGCGGCGCAAGCCCGTCTCGCGAATCCTCGGGTGCGCGTGATCGCGGGGCTGACAACCTCACAAGGCGCCGCCGCGATGTACGCCGCATGGAACTCGGTTCGAGGCGCCGTGGATGGGTACTACCTGTCGATCAGGAGTGATCCTCAGGAGACTGGAGTTGCCCTGGAGTTCCTTCGTATGCTGCCAGGTGCTCCACAAGTGTCAACCTCACCATCGAGATAACGGACTCGGCACGAGTCCGCTCCCTCGAGGGTGCAGATGCCGTAGGACACGGGGCGGCAGGAAGCTCAGGCTGGCGGAAGATAGGTCGCGCTGACGATACTTCCCGCTCGGCGTTCGAGCCGCCACACCGACCCTTTGCGACATTCACGGGTGGCCGGTAGTTCGGCGCCCCCTCGCTCTGCCAGCTGGATCATCGCCGGGATCAGGTCGCCGTGGCTGCAGATCACGGTGGGTTCATGCAGCCTCGACGCCCACGCCCACACCTCCTCGGCGTCTTCACCCTCTGAGAGTTCCTCGCGCGCCTCCACGGGCAGCCCCAACAAGAGCGCAAGTGGCCTGACCGTCTGCACGCATCGGACATAAGGGCTGGACACGATACGCGCCATACCTTCGGACTCCAACGCCTCCGCGATCCCTTCGGCCTGCCTGCGCCCCTTCTTCGTGAGCGGACGCAGCCGATCGTCCTCCGCCCATTCCGAGCGCTCCCCCGCCTTCCCGTGCCGGATCAGGAACAGCGGGGAATCCAAGCCGATGGCGGCTTCGATGATGGAGCGGTCGTGCTCGTGGGTGAGCAGTCCCAAGGCCTCCCCAGGAGCCAGCCATCTCAGTTCATCGACCTCATCGTTGGGTGCGAACGCGCCGGACGTGGGTGCCATGAGCCAGTACCTGACCATCTTCGTTCGGCCTTCGCTGTCAAGGTATCGGGTGCTGGGGAGCTCCGCGTCCACCGAGCAGCCGAACCCGGTTTCTTCCTCGATCTCACGGATGGCAGCGTCGCGATGGGACTCCCCCGGCTCAAGCTTGCCTTTCGGGATGGTCCAGTCGAGATATCGCGGGCGGTGGACCAGGCCGAACTCCGGACCGGATCCGGTCTCGCGCCGCAGCAGCCCCCCGGCAGCCTGAACATCGGCGTCCTTAGCGGTCATCTGCCCCCGCGGCCACGCTCGGTCGCGAGCGACATCAACCGTTCCTGGGCGTCGACCCCGCGTTCGGTAGGGACCTTGTGCCACGAACCGTCGGCGTGCAATTCCCAGGCAAGGACGTCGTCGGCGAGCGACGCCTCGAGCATCTGGTCCAGCCGAGCCCGAAGGGCAGGATCGTCAACTGGTGCCACGGCCTCGACCCGCCGATCGAGGTTGCGAGGCATAAGGTCCGCCGAACCGATGAAATACTGCGCGGCGTCGCCCTTGCCGAACCGGAAGATCCGCGAGTGTTCCAGGAAGCGACCCACGAGCGACCTCACACGGATGCCGTCGGAGAGTCCGGCCACGCCGGGGCGCAGGCAACAGATCCCACGGATGAGCAGATCGATGAGAACCCCGGCCTGCGACGCGGCATAGAGGGCATCGATGAGGTCGGGGTCAACCAGGCTGTTCATCTTCAACAAGATGCGGCCCTCGGGCAGCCGCGCCTGCTCCGCGATGAGCTCCTCCAGTCGCGGACGCAAGGAGACCGGCGCGACCAGGAGCTTCCCGTACTCCCGCTGGCGGCTGTAGCCGGTCAAGAGGTTGAACAGGTCAGTGAGGTCAGAACCCAGGTGCCGATCAGCGGTGAGCAACCCGACATCTTCGTACAGCCGCGCCGTGCTCGGGTTGTAGTTCCCGGTGCCGATGTGGCCGTAGCGCCGGACGCCGCCCTCTTCGCGCCGCACCACCAGGCAGACCTTCGCATGTGTCTTCAGCCCGACAACGCCGTACACCACGTGCACACCTGCCTGCTCCAACGCCCGCGCCCAGGTGATGTTCGCTTGTTCATCGAACCTCGCCGTGAGTTCGACCAGCGCCACCACCTGCTTACCTGCCTCAGCGGCCCGGATCAACGCACGCACGATCGGACTGTCCGAGGAGGTTCGATACAGCGTCTGCTTGATCGCCAGGACGTGCGGATCTCGGGCTGCTTGTTCGATGAACACCACCATCGAGGCTTGGAAGGAGTCGTAGGGGTGGTGCACCAGGAGATCGCCGCCTCGGAGCACTTCGAAGATGTCGGCTGGGTGCTCGCCGTCGCCCGCCAGGCGTGGCGGCGTTACCGGCACCCAGGCAGCGGCCCTGAGATCGGGCCGGTCCAGCTCTACCAACGACGACAGAGCCCCCAGATCCAAGAGACCTCCAGCGACGTAGACCTCGTCGCGATCCAGATCGAGTTCGCGAAGCAAGAGGCCCTTCACCTCATCGGTGATGGTCGAATCGACCTCGAGCCTGACCGGTGTCGCACCCCGGCGCCGGCGGCGTAGAACGGTCTCCACGGCCGCGAGGAGGTCCTCTCCTTCTTCTTCTTCCAGCTCCACATCTGCATCGCGCGTGATGCGGAAGACGTGGTGGGCGACGATCTCCATCCCGGGAAACAGCTCGCCCAGGTTCGCCGCGATGACCTGCTCGAGCGGGATGAACCGTCCGGCGTCGGGCAAGGGGAGGAAGCGCGGCAGCAGCGGCGGCACCTTCACCCGCGCGAACCTTCGGCCTCCGGTCATGGGATCACGCACCACCGCGGCCAGGTTCAGGGAGAGCGAAGAGATGTAGGGGAACGGGTGAGAGGGGTCAACGGAGAGCGGCGTGAGCACGGGGAAGATCCGATCCTGGAACTCCTGGGCCAGATGATCTCGCTCGTCTTTCGCAAGCTGATCCCACGTCACCAACCGGATATCCGCCTTCTCCAGGGCCGAGAGGATGTCTCCGTCTAGGACGCGGTCGGCTCGCTCGCCGAGCGCCTCGGCCCGCAGACGGATCGCGTCGAGTTGTTCGCCGGGAGTCATGCCTTCCGGGGTCGCCGCGCTGACGCCGGCGTCTCGCTGCTCCTGAAGGCCCGCGACCCTCACCTGGAAAAACTCATCCAGGTTCTGCGCGTAGATGGCTAGGAACTTGACCCGCTCCAGGATCGGCAGGGTCGCGTCCTCTGCCAGCGCCAGGACGCGTGCATCGAACTCCAACCAGGAAAGCTCACGGTTCAGGAACCGCGGGTCTATGAGCTCGGGCAGCATCGTCATCAGTGGTTCCTGGCTGTTGAGGAAGGAGCTCGTAGTCTATCCAGCACCCAAGCCTTTCAGGGGAGCCCAACGAACGCTCACGGTGGGCCCCATGTCTCCCAGCTAGTCGACGAACTTGTAGCCAAGACCGCGAACCGTCACCAGATGAACGGGATCGTGGGGGTCGTTCTCGATCTTTCGCCGGATCCGCTTCACGTGCACATCGAGGGTCTTCGTGTCGCCGACGTAATCGGCGCCCCAGACCTCCTCGATCAGGAATAGTCTGGTTAAAAGACGCCCCTTCCGCCTGAGGAGTGTCTCTAACAGTTCGAACTCCTTAGGCGGGAGCCCGACGAGTTCATCGCCAACCCGTACCTCGTGGCGAGCCGTGTCCATCTCCACCGGACCGCCGGACAGGTGTTCATCGGCGGACGCCATCTCGTCCGAGGTGAGCTGGATCGCGCCGCGCCGCAGATGTGCCCGCACGCGCGAGACCAGCTCGCGCACCGAGAACGGCTTCGTGACGTAGTCGTCGGCCCCCAGCTCCAGACCCGCGACCTTGTCGGCCTCGGCATCCTTCGCTGTGACGATGATGATCGGCACGTCCGACTCGGCCCGGATGGCCCGGCAGACATCAAGCCCGGAGAGCTGAGGAAGCATGAGATCCAGGATCACCAGCGCGGGCGGATCTTCTCTGAATCGGTCGAGCCCCATTCGCCCGTCACTGGCCACGACGACCTCGAAACCTTCGCGTTCCAGGTTGTAGCGGACGGATTCGGCCAGCGAGGGCTCGTCCTCCACAACCAGGATGCGTACCAGGGGCTCCAACTCCTGAGGTGTCATTCGGCCTCCGGGTGGGACGCATCGGTGAATTCGCGGAACTCTCCGGTCAGCAAGAAGGCGACCTGTTCGCCGATATCGACGGCGTTGTCGCCTACGCGTTCCAGTTGCCGGGCTAGGACGTTCATCCGCAGCCCCCATTCCAGCTTCAGTGGCTCGGATGCCAACGCCGCCACCTCCCGGTACATCCCCATGTTGAGTCGGTCCACGGGATCGTCCATCACGGTCAGCGTGAGTGCCAGCTGGAGGTCACGGTCGCGAAGAGATGCCA
>JAYVBZ010000286.1:0-6186 GCA_043750215.1 Actinomycetota bacterium | reverse complement strand
CGTTCTCGTGGCAGGCGATCTGGAAGACCGAATCGCCGCTCGTGTACACGATCGGACGAGCGGTCTTCAGATGTTCGGGTCCGAGTTCGTCCAGGATCTGGGTCCCGGAGGCAGGTCTGTTACCGAGGATCTCGCGGCCGATCGCCTGTTCGAACGCCGCAACGATCTCCCGGGGGAAACCATCGGGGTAGAGCGGGAACGCCTCCTCGAGGCGTATCCCCATCATCTCCCAGTGCCCGGTGGTGGTGTCCTTGCCCGGCGAGACTTCCGTGGCTCGGCCGTGCGCGGATCCCGCCTCTGCCATTCCGGACGGCACCCCTTCGATGCTCGTCAACGAGCCGAGCCCGAGCCCCGCAAGGTTGGGAACCTGCAGGCCGCCAACCGCCGCGGCGACGTTCCCGAGGGTGTTCGACCCGGTGTCGCCGTAGGCCTCGGCGTCGGGTGCATCACCAACCCCCCAGGAGTCGCACACGACCAGACACACCCGAGGGACGCGGGGCTCCACTACGCCCATGCTTCACTCTTCTGTTCCATACACGGCTCTCCTACTCACGGCGGGCTCGCGGGTGCGATGTGTAGTACACCTCGCGCAGATGGTCCTTCGTGACCAGCGTATAGACCTGCGTCGTAGCGACGCTCGCGTGCCCGAGGAGTTCCTGAACGACACGAACATCCGCTCCACCTTCGAGCAGGTGCGTCGCGAACGAATGCCGCAGCGTATGTGGTGTCACTCGCTTGTCTATCCCGACCGCAGCGGCGCCGGCCACAACGATCCGACCGACCGACTGCCGAACCAATCGAGTTCCCGATCGGAGATTGAGCAGGAGCGCTCCGCGGCTCCGTGCGGAGGCCATCGTCGGGCGCCCGCGGGTCAGATACGCCGACACTGCTTCGCGCCCGAACCCCCCGAGCGGAACCTCCCGTTCCTTGCCGCCTTTACCCAGCACACGCACAGCGCCCCCTTCCAGATCCACATCGTCCACGTCGAGCCCGACAAGCTCACTCACCCGTAGGCCGGCTCCATAGAGGAGTTCCAGGATCGCACGGTCGCGGAGGCCTTCGGGCGTTCCCTCAGCCGGGGCACCCAAAAGCGCCACCATGTCGTCGATCGATAGTGGCCTCGGTAGGCCACGAGGCACCCGGGGCTGCACCACCCCGCGCGCGGGATTGTCGGCGGTAGCCCCCTCCCGAAGCATGAACCGGTGGAACGACCGAACCGCGGAGAGCCGACGCGCGACGCTGGCAGAGCGATAGGGCGTCTCTTCCTCGCCGTGCGTCGACGCCGAGACCGAAGCCAGGAAGGACCGGAGGATCTTCTCGTCGATCGTCGCAGGGTCATAGAGGGATCGTTTGTCCAAGAACACCAGATAGACGCGAAGGTCGCGGCGATACGCGTCGACCGTGTTCGCCGAGAGCCCCCGTTCGACAACGAGGTGGTCCAGGTATCGCTGGATCCAGGTGGCGACGGTTTCGGTCATGTCTTCCACGGGTACCCCGACCTTCCCGGCACCTCCAGGCGTTGGGCCCGCAGCCTATCCCCTGGCCGAGGGCCGCGCGCGCCCGTCCGCCAGGAGCAAGGCCATGGCCGTCTTCACATCTCTGATCTTGCCGTTCTTGGCGGCGGACACCAGTTCCTCCAGCGGTTTGACGATGACCTCGATCCCAACTTCCGGCTCACTTTCCGGGCGCTCCGTGGTCTCAGCCCAGAAGAGATGGATGTACTCGTCGGTGAATCCGACGCTCGCGTAGTACCCCGCGAGGAACTCGATGGCGGTCAGCCCGTAACCCGTCTCCTCGCGCAGCTCTCGAGTAGCGCACGAGGATGCATCCTCGCCGTCGACGTCGAGCAACCCGGCAGGGATCTCCGTGATCGACTGTCGGACGGCAGGACGGAACTGATGAACCAAGACGACATCACCGGACGGCGTGATCGGGAGGACAGCAGCCGCTCCAAGATGATGGACCACCTCGTGGGGAGGGAGTCCGGGCCAATCCTCAACGTCGACCGAGACGAAATGCCCGCGGAACGCTGCCTGCGTTCCGCGCGGTTCTATCTACGACACGACGACGGATCGCTCAGAGCCCGAGCCCGAGCGCGAGCGTCGCAGGGCCACGGCCGCACCCACGAAGTCGCGGAAGAGCGGGTGTGGGTCTGTGGGGCGCGAGCGCAATTCCGGATGGAACTGTCCAGCTACGAAGAACGGATGATCTGGAAGTTCGATGATCTCTACGAGCCGCCCCTTTTGGGACGAACCGGACACGATCATTCCGCAGGAAGTGAGCGCTTCGTGGTAGGTGGGGTTGACCTCGAACCGGTGCCGGTGGCGCTCGTACACCACTTCCTCACCGTATGCCTTCGCTGCGAGCGTGCCGGGCTCCACGTGACACGCCTGCGCGCCCAGGCGCATCGAGGCACCCATGTCCGTCACGTTCTTCTGCTCGGGAAGCAGGTCGATCACGGGATGCGGCGTGGCCGGATCGAACTCAGCCGAGTTCGCACCCTCTAACCCGCACACGTTCCGGGCGAACTCAACGACGGCCACCTGAAGGCCCAGGCAGATACCCAAGAACGGGATGGCACGCTCTCTGGCGAACCTCACTGCGGCGACCTTTCCCTCCACCCCACGAACGCCGAACCCGCCTGGGATGAGGATCCCGTCTGCCGACCCAAGCGCGTCCTCGGTTGCCTGGCCGCCGAGATCGTCGGAAGCTACCCAGTCGATCTGTACGTTGGCGCCGTGGTGAAACCCCCCATGACGAAGCGCCTCCATCACCGATAGATACGCATCGCGCAGGTCCACGTACTTACCGACGATGGCCACCCGTACCGGTTCTTGCGCCGCGTGGATCCGGCTGACCAACGCCTCCCATTCTGAAAGGTCGGGTGTGGACGTGATCCCTAGATGGCGGGCGATCTCGTTGTCGAGCCCTTCCTTGTGCATCATGAGCGGCACTTCGTAGATGGAGTCCACGTCCATCGCGCTGATGACCCCACTCATGGGCACGTCGCAGAGCAGGGAGATCTTCTCCTTGAGGTGGCGCCCGATGGGCCGGTCTGTCCTGCAGACGATGGCGTCGGGCTGCAGCCCCAGAGAACGAAGCTCCTTCACCGAGTGCTGGGTGGGCTTGGTCTTCAGCTCTCCCGAGGGGCCTATGAAGGGCATGAGGCTCACGTGGACGAACGCGCAGTTATCGCGCCCGACCTCGTTGCGGAGCTGCCGGATGGCTTCCAGGAACGGCAGGGACTCGATGTCACCCACGGTTCCGCCGATCTCGACGATAACCAGGTCGGCCTGTTCCGCCTCAGCCAACGAACGAACACGCTCTTTGATCTCGTCAGTGATGTGGGGGATGACCTGAACGGTCTTGCCCAGATAGTCACCGCGCCGCTCCTTCGCGATAACCGCCGAGTACACCGCACCAGTGGTGAAGTTCGAGCCGCGATGCAGGTCTGAGTCCAGGAAGCGTTCGTAGTGACCCAGATCCAGATCAGTTTCCGCACCGTCATCGAGGACGAAGACCTCGCCGTGTTCGAACGGATTCATGGTCCCGGGGTCGACGTTGACGTAGGGGTCGAGCTTCTGGAGGACGACCTTGAGGCCGCGGGACTTAAAGAGTCGACCGAGGGACGCGGCGGTGATCCCCTTCCCCAATCCGGAAGCGACACCGCCCGTGACGAAGATGAACTTCGAGTCTTTCACCACGGAAACCGACTCTATCAGAGGCCACCGACGGGCCGGGCCCGTTCAGCTCGAAACTTCCGTCACGCGCCGGTTTTCTCGACTCCATCCTCGCGGAGCGTCCCGACCCGATCGAACCACCGTAGCGGTGGCACCGCCTCGATGACCCGTGAGAGGGAGACCGTGTCGGCAACGATGTTCAACACCACCATCACCGCCGCGGCATACGGGATCCACGAGCTGGGGCTTCGCGCGTAGAGAGCGACGCCCGCGGTGAAACCAAGGAGGTTCGCCCCGGCGTCACCCAACATCGCCCGCTCGCGCAGGTCCGGGAAGAGTGCCACCAGCGCTGCGATCGCGACCCCGATCCCGAACGGTGGGGCGTGTGGCCACCCCACAGCGCCCGCGGCCGCCAACAGCAGGAACCACTTGAGCGCCCGACCAGGGCGAACGTCCAACCCATTCCACAGGTTCGTCGCTCCTGCGATGAGGATGACCCCTGATATCCGACTGATGCCTGCGGTCCGAGTGCTTGCAGCGACCGTGATGAGCGAGGCGGCGATGATCGCCACTACCTTCACCGCGCCGGTGGTCACCTGACCATTCGCCAGAGCCACGACGTGCCCCCGAAGGCCGCGGGGACCCTCGGGCACCAGATCGTCCACGAAGCCGACGAGCGCAACCAGCAGAGCCGCCCCTGACGTTACGGCGTCGGCAGCGCTGATCGGCCCCACACGCGCTCCTACCGCGGCGGCCAGCGCGCCGCCGGCCACGAGGAGGAAACCCAAGACAGCCGGAACCGGTGAGCCTCGATGATTGCGAACGGTCAGCCGCTCGAGACGCGTCACCGAAGTCCAACCGCCCGTGCCGCAAGGGCCACGACGATGTGCAACCCTTCCCTTCCTCGGTGCGTGAACCCACTCACACCTCTACCGGTCGCTCGGTGGGTCAATCCTTCGACGGGGATCTCGGCGATCCGCATCCCGGCTCGAGCCGCATCGATGGTCATGGCGGTCTCCATCCCGAACCCACCTGCGATCGGACGCACGGCCGCCAGGCACGCCGCGGACATCGCGCGTTGTCCGGACAATGGTTCGTCGGCTCGGAACCCGGAGAGAGCCTTGATGCCCGCGCCGGAAAGTCGCTTCACCGTTCCCAGCCCGCCCCCTGTTGAAGCCGGGAACAGCGCCACGGTCATGTCGACGTGACCGCTTACGACCGGAGGGAGCAGCGCGGCCAGCCCCGCGGCAGACGCCCCGAGGTCCGCGTCCGCGAAGAGCCATACGCCAGGATGCGGCGGCAAGCGGAGGAGGGCGCCTTCTATCGCGGCTCCTTTGCCTGCATGACCAGGGATCCGCAGGACGGTTGCGCCGGCTTGCAGCGCCAACGACCCCGTGCCGTCGCTCGACCCATCGTCGACCACCACGACCTGATCAGCGAACCCACGGAGCGCATCCACGGTTGCTCCCACGGTTGGGGCCTCATCACGAGCCGGGATCAGGGCGATGATCCGGGGCCGTTCCCTCACGATAACGGCGGCAGGAGTTGGCCCGAAGCGGTCCCATAGTCCCCGCCTGTCCCTTGTTCGATCCCGCGTTGAAGGCCGACGACCAGCGCGGTTCCGCCGAGGGAGCCTTGGAGGTCATCGACGGTCAGGCGGGGCCCTTCGCCAGCTCCATCGTTCCTGACCAGATATACGAACCCCCCGGGGGCCGCATGGGCCTCACCAGCCGCGACGACCATGCGCTGAACCGACAGCGCCTGCACCAACGGCACCATGAAGCCGGCGGGAGGCATCGACGAGCCCTCGGTCGGTCCGCCAACCACCACTACCGCCCCAGGGACACCGAGATCCATCGCGGATCTGACTCCGGGTTCGGTGCTGTCGATGAACCCCGTCGAAAGCAATGTTCCCAGCACATCTTGCTGGCCGGGGCGAACCTGTGGCGGAGGACCCTGGGCTAGCCGTCCCGCGAGCGTTTGAGCGAGCAGGCCCGGGAGCAGGGAGGGATCTGTCTGCGCGGGCGCACCGATGACGTTCGCCAGCAGCTTCTGATCAGCCGGGTCAGCGGAGAACACCTTCGGCAACGGGATCAAGGTCGTGACGACCGTTGCCCCTGCCGCCAACAGAGCCGTGCGAGCTTCGCCGATCGCGGCGGGGTCAGCACCCTCGTCGGTGACCAGCACGACGTCGACCTGATCAAGCCGCAGGTTCGCGATGACGTTCATGGCTTGGTCGGAGAAGTCAGTGAGGTTCCGATTCTCGGTGGTGATTTCGCTTATCTTTGCTCGATAGTCTTGGGTCTCCTTGGTCAATCGATCCGTCGTGCTTTGCAGGTTATGGACAAGACCTTGGTTGACGACTGCGGTGCCGGCGAGCACTCCGAGCGCCAAGGCCAAGAACACGGCGATGATCGATACGAGGTGATACCGCCAGCTGATCACGGGGGTCCCTCACGCATGGAATATCCACTGCCGAAACTGTTCGAACTGCTGCGTCACGTAG
>JAYVBZ010000285.1:0-6964 GCA_043750215.1 Actinomycetota bacterium | reverse complement strand
GAGGCGACAGACGACGGTGGCGATGGTTTCGGCCTCTTGGAAGGTGGGAAGGATCACCAGTGTCCGTGGGTTGGCCGGTAATGACGAGACGTCGTCACGGACCCGGCGCCGGCGTCTCGGGGGGATAGCCATACCGCCCAAGAACGCAGCGGCGAGCCAGGGGAACCAATCCCCCAGCCGGACGTACCACGTGCGTTGGTTCGAGGAGCGGATGGTGCCCCTGAGGATAGCCCGGTCGAACAACCCGGCGTGGTTCACCACCGCCCCGCTCGGGTCGATGAAGGCACTCGGCCCAGACACCGCGGCATCGACCACCCAACGTCCGTCTTCGATCGCTCTCATCTGAGACATCTGGAGGTGTTGGGCACCAGCGGCACTCAAGCCGTAGGAGGCGTTGTTCACGAGGACGACGAGGAATCCGGCGCCGGCCCGCACCATGGATCGCGGGATGGCCGGGAAGCTGTTCTCGAAACAGATCGGTGAGCCGAACGTGGGAAGCCCGTCTATCGACAGGGGCGAGGCCTCCTCCCCCGGCGTCCGGTCGATCGGAACTTGCCGCAGCGCCTGCACCCATGTGAGCTCGTTCCTGAAGGGGACGTATTCGCCGTAGGGAACCAGGTGCACTTTGTCGTATCGGTCGACGAGCCGTCCCTCGCCATCGAAGGCCAACGCGCTCGTGTGTTCGCTTCCGTCGGGGTCATCGACGACGGCGCCAATCACGGTAGGCGCGCCGACGGCGCTGATGCTCGACCGGATCTCAGCCAGGACCCGTGGGTCGCCGAGCGCCGCGGGGTCGACCGCGCCCTCGCCCCATACGACTAGATCCGGCGGGTGCGCTCGCAGCGTCCGTTGAAGAGCGGCGTCCATCGCCGCGATATCCCCTGGCTGGGTTGCGGTCCGCACGTCGACCTGGAGGGCCGCGATGTCGACCGGCCTGCCGATGGCCGTCGGGAACGGCACCAGAGCGGGGGCCAGCACTGCCCCGATCGCCAACGCGACGCGTGTCCCGCGCCGCCACCCCGCTCCCCCACCCACCGCAGCTGCCACCCAGAGAGCATTCGCCACTACGACCACGAACGTGACGCCCCACATCCCGGTGATCGACGCGAGACGCACGATCGCGCGATCGTTCACCTGCGAGATCCCGAGCGCCCCCCATGTGAACCCACCGAATGGCCACGCTCCTCTCGCGAAGTCAACGACGGTCCACAGCGAAGCGAAGCCGAAGGCAGACAAGATCGGCCTCCCCTGGCGAAGCAGCGCAGGAGCGAGCACGCCGATGAGCGCGGTGGACGATGCGCACAGAACCGTGAGCGCGATCCAGGCGCCTACGCCGAATCGATGGATCCACGAAAGGGTGATCCCATATCCCACCGCCCCATAGACGAGCCCCAGCAGCGCCCCTCGCCGAGACCGCGCGCCACGCAGGAGCCAGATCAACGGAGTCACGGCGATGAATGCGAGCGGCCACAGGGCCGCGGGCGGGAAGGCGAGGGAGAAGAGCGCGCCGCCCAGGGCGGCGATGACCAGCTGGATGGGTAGGGATGACGAGAGCCCCGGGTGGGTCAGGCGCAATCGCGGCAGAGCATCTTCTTCTTGTTCGCCAGTTGGCTTCGATGCTTCACCAGGTAGCACCTCTTGCACACGAACTCAGTTGCCTGGATGGGCACGACTTTGCTCTCGACCGCCTCTAGCCGATCCTTTGCCGTCCCGGCGCCGAGGGTTTCGTCCTCCTCATCGGGCGCTTCGGCTTGCGCAGATCGCGCCTCCTGCTTCACCAGCAGATCTTGGAGGGACTCGACCTCGGCAGCCGCGGGATCGGGCGGCGTCGTAGCCTCGACCAGATCATCAGCCGTTGGCTCTAAGTCCTCAAGTTCCTCGTCTTCGTCAACGACTTCTTCGTCCTCAACGACATCTTCGGTATCGGTCATGACGTCCTTCGATAGGCCCTGGGTCGCGCGGATTGTACTGCCATGGCATCCAGATGCAACCAGGGCAGGTCAAGGTAGATATCCGGCCGGACGTCCGGGTGATGAGCCCTATCCGGCGTAGACCTCCCGGCCCAGCGAGACAACCAGCACCGGCCGCAGCGATCCGATGTCTTCAGCTACGAACGGGTCCTGCGGGTAGGCGGCGAAGTCTGCGTGCGTCCCCGCAGCCAGGGTCCCCTTCTTGCCCTCGTGATGAGACAGGCGAGCGCTCCCCATGGTGTGGAGCCCGATCGCCTCCGCGCGCGTAAGCCGCTGCGCCGGGTCGTGATGGGACTCGAGCGAGGCGATGGTGAGCATAGGGTCCAGCGGTGTGATCGGAGAATCGGATCCCACCCCGACTTCCAGTCCGCGATCCAGGAATGTCCTGAACGGATTCATCGCTGCGGCGCGCTCGGAGCCAACCCCGGTCTCGTACAGAGCACCGGGACCACCCCAGAACCGGTCGAAGGTGGGTTGCGCGCTGATGGCCAGCCCCAGCATGGCGCAGCGTTCGATCTGCTGATCCGAGGGCATCTCGAAGTGTTCGATGCGGTGCCGGCGCGCGCGGAAATGCCGTCGTTCTCGGGAGTCGAGCCGCCGGTAGATGGTCTCCCATGCGCGAAGCACCTGTGCGATCGCGCGGTCGCCGATGGCGTGCACCCCGACCTGCAAGCCGGCCGAGTGCCCCGCCTGGAAGAACGCGCGGATGGTGTCGTCATCCATATAGGTCACCCCTTCGCCCGAGCCGTCGGCGTACGGAGTCTCCAGGGCCGCGGTTCGGGCTCCGATGGAGCCATCAGATGGGAGGTCACCGCCGATCGAACGCAGCCCGAGATCGATGGTCTGGCGTATGTCCGTGCTGGCGACGATGAGGACCGTGTCAACCGGAAGCTGCTCTCGATGGCCGAGGAAGACGGAGAGATCTCGATCTCCATACCAGTGGGGCATCGCCATCTCGTGGACGGTGGTCACGCCTCGGGACACCGCGAGCGACGCCGCCCGCAGCTGGTGGTTCTGCACAGCGCGGTCGCTCATCGAGGACGTCACCCAGGCCCATAGCTTCTGGTCAGCCGCTTGGGTGATGCGGCCGGTGAACGCTCCGTTCGAGGTTCGCTCGCAGCCGGCGAGCACAGCGATCTCCGAACACTCGATCGCTTCGGTGTTCGCCAGGGCGACGTGCCCGTCCGCACGACGGATGACCAGTGCAGCGTCGCCAACCGCGTCCAGTTCCTCAAGCGTGGGGATGCGCTGGTCGTCCCAGCGGGATTCGTCATATCCCTGGAGCACCACCACTCCCCCGGTGGGATCGGCGGCCACATCACGGGCGAGCGCGAGGAGTTCGGCCGCCGATCGGACCCGCGTGACCGCTTCGCTATCGAGCGCCATCCCGGTTGCCGTGAGATGGACGTGAGCATCGATGAACCCCGGGATGATGGTGGCGCCGGGCAGGTGCACGGTGCGGTCGGCCGCTGGGGGTTCGCCCGATCCCACCCTCATGACGTGCCGACCATCCGTCATGAGCCACTCCCCCGTTGCCGGGCGGCTCAGGGAGTGGATGAGAGACGCGCGGTAGAGGGTCCTCACGGTGCGACGAGTATCTCAATCGTTGACCCCGCTCCAGCGCCCCGCCCCAGGACGGATGCCCTGGCCTCTTCGACATCCGCGAAGCGGTGGTGCTTGGCCGGATTCGATACCAATCCAAGCTCTGCGAGCGCCGTT
Organism: Actinomycetota bacterium; assembly: GCA_043750215.1. GTDB lineage: Bacteria > Actinomycetota > UBA4738 > UBA4738 > HRBIN12 > JANXVR01. The sequence continues at coordinate 3,275 of JAYVBZ010000285.1, read as the reverse complement.
TCCACCGCCCGCTCGCCCGCGCCGAGTGCGGCCGGGTGCGACGGCGATAGCACCAGGTCATCGACCCAGCGAACGAACGCGACCCCTTGGCCGCGCAGCCCCTCGTCCACCCCGGCGAGCACCGCGTTGGCGAGGATCGCAGAGGGCTCAGGGCCGACGGGGATACCGGGCACGCCCGCTCGCCTGAAGGCGCCCAACAGACCGACGACCTCCCGGACGGCGGCATCTGAGACGTGGAGTGCGCCGAGCGCCCTGGCTGCGGCCTCCGGGGTGATGGACTCGTAACACTGGGACACGTCCATCGTGGCGATGGGTCCCGTTTGTAGGAGCGCCGCTGCCGACCGCTTCCACCGAGCACGGGCCGTCCGCCATGGCTCCAGGGAGCCTGCACCTGGGGCCCGGTTCGCGAAGACCTCCGGGCCTAGACGGCGTTCGATCGCGGGGGTGAGGCGGCCAACAGCTCGGGCGTAGGCGGCCGCCTCATCCGGGCCGAGCACGGTCAGGCGGCGCTGGCCCCCGCCGGCCTTGGGTATCGAGATGCTCCGAACTGACCGGCCGAGCGGCGCGTGGCGTTCACGTGACATAGATCCCCCAACGGTGAGAGCCGGACCGGAGGGAGGAACGGATACCGCCTGGACGGACGTTTGTACCCCGAGAGGACGGCCGGGCGCAATCGGCCGGACGGGGCTTCATCCATCCCCCGCCCCGTATGATGGCCGCGTGTTGGACGGCAAGGATCTGGAGATCGTGAGCGCGCTCCAAGACGATGCCCGAGCCACCTACGCCGATGTCGCCTCACGCGTGGGGATGAGCGCGAGCGCGGTGCATGACCGGGTTCGAAAGCTGGAAGCTGCCGGGGTGATCAGAGGATATCGGGCGGTGATCGATGCAGCCTCGATCGGCCTGTTCGTCACGGCGCTGATCGAGGCCATCCCCCTGGATCCGCAACAACCCGACGACCTTCCCGAGCGGGTTGCGGGATTCCCGGAGGTCGAGGATTGCTACAGCGTGGCGGGAAAGGCCAACTACGTCCTGAAGATCAGAACCCGAACCACGTCGGATCTAGAGGATCTGATCCGGCGTCTCCGCGAGAAGGGTGGGGTGGCCACCGAAACCACGGTCGTACTGTCCACACCCTTCGAGGGCCGGCCACTCTCAACGCGATAGCGGCGGATGGAGCCCGGTCGTTCCGGGTCGCGGGAGTATCCTGGTCAGCTCATGAGGCTCTACAACTCGCTTTCGCGTCAGGTCGAAGACGTGGTTCCTGCCGATCCCGGCCACGTGACGATGTATTCGTGTGGACCGACCGTCTACCGCTACGCCCATCTCGGCAACTTACGGACGTTCATGTTGGGCGATCTGATCCGGCGTGTTCTCGAGTTCGAAGGTCTGCGGACCACGCAGATCATGAACATCACCGACGTGGGTCACATGACTGACGAATCCAGCCCCGAGGCTGTAGACAAGATGCTCCTCGCGATGGAAGACGAAGGGCTCGCGCCTGCGGAGATCGCCCAGAAGTACACGGCCGCCGTCTTCGAAGACGCCGCCGCACTCGGGATCCGTCCCGCTGACCGCTACCCGAAAGCGACCGAGCACATCCAGGAGATGGTTCAGATGACCTCCGTCCTCATCGAGAAGGGGCATGCCTACGTGGCCGAGCCAGGGAGTGTCTACTACGACGTCACTTCGTTCCCCGGATACGGGAAGCTTTCGGGGAACACCCTGGAGAACCTCCGTGAAGGGCATCGCGACCTGGAAACCGATCCCCGCAAGCGGCATGCTGCCGATTTCGCGCTGTGGAAGTTCGCGGGCCCCGGCCGGGTCATGAAGTGGCCCTCACCGTGGGGGGAAGGGTTCCCCGGATGGCACGTCGAGTGCTCCGCCATGTCCATGAAGTACCTCGGTGACCGCATCGATATCCATACGGGCGCGACGGACCTTAGGTTCCCCCATCACGAGGACGAGATCGCGCAGTCTGAAGGTGTGGTGGGCCACCAGGTGGTGTCGACCTGGGTCCACGGCGGTCACTTGCGTCAGGCCGGCCGAAAGATCTCGAAGTCCACGGGGAACGTGGTTCGGGTGGAAGCCCTGCGTGAGCATGGGTTCGACCCATTGTCCTTCCGATGGCTCACCTTCCAGACGCAATACCGGTCGGAGATGGACTTCTCCTGGGACGCCATGGAAGACGCCGATCGACGCGTGAAGCAACTTCGCAGGCGGATGGCTGACTGGGCGCCTGCGGCATCTGAACTCGGGCCGGCAGCCGACCAGTTCGATGTGCGGTTCCGGGAGGCGCTCGCCAATGACCTCCACTTGCCCGGAGCGGTAGTAGTGGTGAACGAACTCGACGGCGATCCGGATATCTCCCCGGGTCAGAAGTACGCACTCCTGTCCTCCTGGGACGCGGTCCTCGGGCTCGATCTGGAGCGAGAGGCCCGAAGTGACTGGTCTCCTTCGTCCGAGATGACGGCGCTTATGGCCGACCGAGATACAGCCCGCTCCGCCAAGGACTTCGCGACCAGCGACCGGATCCGCGAGGAACTGTCCGGGATGGGGCTCGAGGTCATGGACACCGCAGAGGGCACCCGCGTTCGCCTACGCGACTGAACCCAGCCGGTGGCCACGACCGAACAGGCTTAGTTCACGACCCGAAGCTCGTGTGATGTTCGATTGAGGCGGTCGGCCCCCTCAGCGGTGATGACCACGATGTCCTCGATACGAACCCCGAACCGTCCCTCGAGATAGATCCCCGGCTCCACCGAGAACGTCATCCCCGGTTCTAGCACCGTGAGGTTCCCTTCGACGATGTACGGGGGCTCGTGGACCTCGAGTCCGATCCCATGTCCCGTCCTGTGGAAGAACCGATCTCCGTAGCCGGCGACGTCGATGATCGAACGTGCGGCCCTGTCGACGTCCTGCGCGCTGATCCCGGGCCCCGCTGCCGCACACCCGGCCTCCTGGGCCTCCTGGACGATCCGGTAGACCAGTTCGAACTCCTTGGGGGGCTCTCCGACGACCACGGTTCTGGTCGTATCGGAGTAGTAACCCCCCAGCTCCCCGCCGAAGTCCAGGACCACGACGTCATGGGGCAGGATCGTTCGCCCCGAAGGCTCGTGGTGGGGAGAAGCGGAATTCGGGCCGCTTCCGACGATCGTGAAGTCCGCTCTGGTATGGCCGTTGCGAACCAAGAGTTCCGCGAGATCGGCGGCGACTTCCTCCTCACGGCGTCCTAGGAATCTCCTCGTGCAGATCTCTCGGAACGCCTCATCGGC
>JAYVBZ010000284.1:0-5181 GCA_043750215.1 Actinomycetota bacterium | reverse complement strand
CGCATGAGGCACGCGATCGCCGAAGCCCGTCGGCACGGCCTCCTCGGAGAGGACATCATGGCCCGGGGGGTCGCGTTCGATATCGAGCTTCGCCGAGGTGCCGGGGCCTACATCTGCGGCGAGGAGACAGCGCTGTTCAACTCCCTGGAGGGTAAGCGCGGCGAACCGCGCAACAAGCCGCCCTTCCCCGTCCAGCGTGGGCTCTTCGGCAAGCCCACTGGGATCAACAACGTTGAGACCCTCATCAACGTGCTCGAGGTGCTCCGGATCGGCGGGGCTGCCTACGCCGAGATCGGGTCGGAGGGGTCGACGGGGCCCCGGTTGTTCTGCCTCTCAGGTCACATCGCACGACCCGGCGTGTACGAGACCCCGCATGGCGCGACGCTCGGCCAGATGATCGACATGGCGGGCGGTCCCACCAGCGGCATCAAAGCCGTGCTCCTGGGTGGCGCCGCGGGCGGGTTCGTGGGACCGGATCGGCTGGATGCGCGTCTCACGTTCGAAGATGCGAAGGAGGGCGGTTATACGCTTGGCTCAGGTGTGGTGATGGTGTTCGGCGAAGGCACGGACCTCGTGGACATCATCCTGCGGATCGCGCGGTTCTTCAGGGATGAGTCGTGCGGGCAGTGCGTCCCTTGCCGTGTGGGGACGGTCCGCCAGGAGGAGGCCATCCACCGGATGATCGCCGGACGAACGCTGGGGTCGATCGCGGACGAACTTGCGCTCTTGGACGACATCGCGAAGGTCATGCGCGACGCCAGCATCTGCGGGCTCGGTCAAACGGCGGCCGGCGCGATCCAGTCCGCGATCGCGACCTTCGACCTGTTCCGAGAAGGGGGTGCCGCGTGAGCAGGCCTGTTGCCGTAGCCATGCCGCGCACGCTCATCGACATCGAGATCGACGGAAAGGCGGTGAGGGTCGCCGAGGGGGATACGATCCTCGAGGCGTGCGTCGCACATGGGGTGGATACGCCGACCCTGTGCTACGCCGACAACCTCACGCCGGTGAACGCCTGCCGCGTCTGTGTCGTGGAAGTCGAGGGCTCGCGGACGCTCGTGCCCGCGTGTTCCCGGCCTGTTGAAGTGGGCATGAAGGTTTCCACCGATACCGAGCGGGTCCAACACTCGAGGAGGCTCGTGATGGAGTTCCTGGCCTCGACCGTCGACACTTCGCTCGCCGATCCGGACTGGCATCGGTGGATGGACGAGTACCGGGCGAACCCCGATCGATTCGGGGCCCTGATGGAACCGCTCCCCGCCGGCGAGCGCGATCTGAAGGGACCGGGACACCACCACGCGCCGGACCCCGCGACGGCTGAGACCGTCGCGCAGCCGGTAAAGATCGACAACGATCTCTACGTCCGTGACTATTCACGCTGCGTCCTTTGCTACAAGTGCGTCGAGGCGTGCGGGACTGACGCCCAGAACACATTCGCGATCGCCGTGGCCGGGCGCGGCTTCGATGCGCGGATCAGCACGGAGTACGCCGTAACCCTGGATCAGAGCGCCTGCGTCTACTGCGGGAACTGCATCGGTGTCTGTCCCACCGGCGCGCTGATGTTCACATCCGAGCACACCATGCGCCAGGCCGGCACGTGGGATGAGTCGGCCCAGACCGTGACCTCGACCATCTGCCCGTACTGCGGCGTCGGCTGCGAGCTCCAGCTCCACGTCCAGGACAACACGATCGTGAAAGTAACCAGCCCCAGCGACCACTATGTGACGAACGGCCACCTCTGCATCAAGGGACGGTTCGGGTTCCAGTTCGTTCAGCGACGTAAGCGCCGCGAGGGCCGGGACTGATCGTCACGGGGATCGTGCTCGCCGGTGGCGGTTCCGTCCGGTTCGGGCGGGACAAGCTGACCGAACCGTACCGAGGTTTGCCCCTGCTGCATCACGCGGTCCTGCGCATGGCGGAGGTCTGCAACGAGATGGTTGTCGTCCTTCCCCCTGGAGCAGATGCCACCGGACTTCCTCCCGGGGTCCGGGCTGCGTTCGACCCGACACCAGGAGAAGGTCCGCTGGCCGGATTGCAGGCAGGACTGCTTGCGGCCGCCGCCGCTACCCTAGTGATCGTCGCCGGGGGAGACATGCCGGACCTTCAAACACCCGTGCTGCGCGAGATGATCCGCGTCGTCGAGGAGGCCCACGTGGACGCCGTTGCCTTGGCCGACGATGACCACTACCGTCCCCTGCCGTGCGTACTACGCCCTGCGGCCGCCGCCGACGCAGCGCATTCCCTGCTGCACGCGGGGCGTCGTCGTCTGCGCGACCTCCTCGACTCACTCCACACCGCGATCGTCGATGAAGCGACATGGACCGCGCTCGATCCCGACCGCCGGACCCTTTTCGATATCGACGAGCCCGGCGATCTCCTGCGCTGAACCCAGAACACGGGCTGATGCGTGACATGGAGTCATCCGTCCTGTAGACCAGCGCGATGGAGCGGGTAGTGGTGGCCCTGGGAGGCAACGCATTGCTGCGTCGCGGGGCCGATGACACATTCGAAGAGATGTACGCCGCAGCCCGTGGGGCGGCCGAGCGCATCGCCGATATCGCCGCCCTGGGGTATGAAGTCGTCATCACACACGGGAACGGCCCCCAGGTGGGACGGATCCTCTTACAGCAGGAGGCGGCCGCGTCGGTCGTGCATCCGATGCCGCTCGATGTGTGCGGCGCCCTCAGCCAGGGGCAGATCGGTTATCTGCTTCAGGTGACCATCGGCGATGTGTTCTTCGAACGTGGCATGGAACGTCCGGTGGCGACCGTACTCACGCTCACCCGTGTTCGTCCGAACGACCCTGCCTTCGAACGCCCGACGAAATTCATCGGCCCTTTCTATGAGGAGACCGAGGCCAAGACCCTCGGAGAGACTCGTGGCTGGACGGTGAAGGCGGACCCCCACGGCGGGTGGCGTCGAGTGGTGCCCTCGCCGACCCCGTACTCGATCGTAGAGACCCCGATCATCGCTCGGCTGGTGGCCGATGACGTCATCGTCATCGCCAGCGGCGGGGGCGGCGTCCCCGTCGTCGAGGACGGTCCACGTCTGATCGGACGGGAAGGTGTCGTGGATAAGGATCTGCCCGCGGCCATCCTGGCCCACGAGGTCGATGCCACCTCGCTCCTCATCCTCACCGACGTGGCGAAGGTTCAGCGCGGATTCGGGAGCCTCATGCCCGAGGACATCGATCGCATGACGGTCCCCGAGGCGAAGGCGTTGCTGAAGGCCGGAGAGTTCGGCGAAGGATCGATGGGCCCCAAGGTGCGCGCGGCGGTGGAGTTCGTGTCGATGGGTGGGCGGCGTGCCATCATCGCCGATCTCTCCGAGGCTGTCGAGGCGCTCGCGGGGGAGGCGGGCACGATCGTGGTGTCAGCTGACTGATGCGGAGCTCGGCGTTCCCGGGTGAAAGTCCTCAGCGGCGCCGGCGCGGCGAACGACCGGGGTTACGGACCAGCTGGGATGCCGCGTACAGGCTGAAGAGCCCCACCACGCCCAGGAGGCTCACCAGGAGCCCCACGAAGAACCACTCCAGGAAACCCTGGATCGCAAGGACCGACATGGCGCCATCCTATCGGCTGGTCCCGGTGTCGCCAGGTTCGGCTCAAGGTCTCGGCCGGGCCGTCCGATGGTGGGGTACACGCACCGCGAGGAGACACGGATGGCTGAAGCGAATCGAAACATGGTGCAGGACGCCAACACGGCTGAAGAGGCGAAAGCCGAACCGCGCGCCGGGGATGACCACGCGTACGAGGACAGCTGGTACCAGGTCCTCAAGGCTCGCCAAGCGGCCGCGGACGACACGTCGGACGAGGCGTCGGACGAGGCGGCAGAGAGCTAACACCTGGCCGTTCAACTGCCCGACTATCGGGTAGGTTGCCCTCATGCGATTGGGCGTCCTTACCGGCGGCGGCGATTGTCCCGGACTCAACGCCGTCATCCGCGGCATCGTTCGCAAGGGCGTCGGACGGATGCAGCACTCTTTCGTCGGATTCCTCGATGGTTGGCGCGGGGTCGTTGAAGACGACTCCATCGAACTCGGAGAAGCTGAGGTTCGTGGGATCTTGCCGCGAGGCGGCACCATCCTCGGGAGTTCGGGACTGCATCCCTATCTGGTGAAGGATGGGCCGGCGCGCGTTCGTGCCACGTTCGAGCGACAGGCCTTGGACGGGCTCATCGTCATCGGCGGGGAAGGCACGCTGAGCGCGGCGGCCTCGCTTGCAGACGAGGGGCTCCCGGTGCTCGGCGTACCGAAGACGATCGACAACGATCTGTCGGGAACCGACATCACGGTGGGTTTCCACACGGCGGTTCAGGTCGCCACGGATGCTATCGATCGCCTCCATTCAACGGCGGAGAGCCACGACCGGGTGATCCTGGTCGAGGTGATGGGCCGCCACGCCGGATGGATCGCGGTCTACGCTGGGCTGGCTGGCGGTGCGGACGCGATCTTGATCCCCGAGCACCCGTTCGACCTGGACGAGGTCTGCGACTATCTTCGCCGCCGCCACGCCAGGCGTTCCTCCTTCTCCATCGTTGTCGTGGCAGAGGGCGCGATCCCGGCACAGGGATCGGGCGTAGTGCTTCCGACGCCGCTCATGGATGCGAACGGATTCCCTCGGTTGGGTGGTGTCGCCACTGCGATCGCTCCGGAGATCGAAAGCAGGACTGGGTTCCAGACACGGGTCACCATCCTGGGTCACGTCCAACGCGGCGGAACGCCCGTCTCATTCGACCGGGTGCTCGGCACCAGGATGGGATTGGCAGCAGTGGATCTGGCCAGTGCGGGCGGCTGGGGGAGGATGGTCTCCCGTCGCGGGCAGGACATCGTCGACGTGTCGCTCTTCGAAGCGGTCCGTGAACGCAAGCTGGTGCCGATGGAGCTCTACCGCGAGGCAGAGGTCTTCTTCGGCTAGCGTCGGGATAGACTGGGTGCCGTGTCTGCCTTGCGCGTCGACCTTCGTTCGGACACCGTGACCAAACCCTCTGCGGCCATGCGACGGGCGATGGCAGACGCCGAGGTCGGAGACGCATGGTACGGCGACGATCCATCAGTGAACGAACTCCAGGAGCTGGCCGCAGAGGCCACGGGGAAAGAGGCGGCCCTCTACGTGGTCACCGGGACCATGGCGAACCAGATCGGTCTGGCCACGCACTTCGGTGGGAAGGGTCACCTGGTTGGCT
>JAYVBZ010000283.1:0-3674 GCA_043750215.1 Actinomycetota bacterium | reverse complement strand
ATCGCTGGACCGGCGACGGGTGAACAGGTCCATCTGCACCCCGCGCGCCGCCAAGCGCTCTGCTACCTCGCGGATATACACATTCATCCCGCCCGAGTCGCCCGTCCCGGGCTGATCCAGCGGAGAGGTGTGCACGGAAAGCACTGCGACACGGCCTATCACCTACAGAGGGTAGCGGAGGGACCCGCGAACGTTACCGGGGGCGACGCAGCGAGAGGTCGCTGAGGACTTCTCCGACCGGGCGACCCCCGCCCAAGACCACGGGCCGGGCGTGATCGCGAAGATCGGTTGCTTCAAGGCGGGTGATGGCCCCCAGGTCGCGCAGGGCACGGATCAGCGCCGGCCCGACAGCGCGATCGCCTCCATCCTCCGCGCGCACCGCGATCCCCAGACCCAACTCGGGGATGGTGGCGCAGGTCAACGCCTCGGCGCCTTCCTTCACCATGACCGTGCCGGTCACCGACATCACGTCCGTATCCAGCCGACCTCTGCCTCCCACGAGGTACGGCTCGGCCAACATCGCGCCCACCGCCGTCTCGGCACCCTCGGCCACCGACCCCAGTCGCTCCGGCTCGCCAAGCCGGGCGAACAGCGTCGCCCAGTCCCGGACGGCACCGGCGAAGATCGGCGCCCCGCAGCCGTCCACTCCGACCTGCGTGTCGTCGCGGTCCAGCGCCGCCAGCGTGGCCCGTCGGATCCTTCGCTGCAGCGGATGGGAGCGTGCCAGGTAGGTCGCCCGCTCATATCCGGCGCACACGCACGCCAGGAGCATCCCGGCGTGCTTGCCAGAGCAGTCGTGAAGTTCACGGCGACGGCGACCGGCCTTCGCCATGGTGTCGGGATCCAGCGGCCACGCGGGAGGGCAGCGAAGGGACGCCGTCGTCAGTCCCGCGCGCTGGAGCACAGCGCGAACGGCGCGCAGATGAACAGGCTCTGCGTTGTGTGAGGAACACATGACGGCGATCTCGCGATCCGTCAGATCCTCGTCGATCAGCTGCAGCGCGACCGCCGTTTGTAGCGGCTTCAGACACGACCGAGCGAACACTTCGCGATCGGGATCGCCCGCGACCGCCACGAGCTTGCCGTCGGCATCACACACCGCCACATGACCGACGTGCGTCGCTTCCTCCACACCGGATCGGATGACACGGGCAAGAACGGCGGAACGGGTCACGGCGCGAAGGCTATCGCGGAACGCCCGAGCGCGCGCAGCTCGAGACGGCGTGGAGGCGGGGTCAGCTCAGGGCTAGGGTCGGATCCTCGCGGTAGCGCCGTTTCAGTTCGTCTTGGAGGCGGTCCAGGATCTGGATAACGGAGCCCCGGGTGTCGGACACCGTGCGCTCTTCCTTCGCCAGCAGCTCCACCGCTTCGGCCAGCTGGGCGTCATCCAGGGAGGCCGGGTCGCTGATGCCTGCGTCGGCAACCAGCCGTTCGACGCGGCGGCGGGCCAGCAGCAACTCTTCCTCGGGGACCCCCACTCGAACTGCCTCTCCGCGGGAGACCGTTTGCGGTTCGTCTCCGGCAAGGATGGCCGACAGACGGTCTACGAGGGATCCGGTGTCCCCGTCCGAACCGCGAGATTCCAATTCGGCCTTCAGGATCTCCGCCCGGCCTTGGACCAGACGCCGGAGCAGGCTCAGGTATTCGCGTTCGGCCATGCATTCGTCTCGGCGTGTGCGCAGGTCCGGAAGTGAGAGGCCCCCCCGCCCCTCCAGGAACACGGGGTCCAGGACACGGTCGATGCGACGGTTGCCTCCGTTGTCAGCCATGCGTGGATTCTACGCGGCGCAGCGGACCAACGGAACGCGGGCTCAGCGTTCCAGCTGTTGCTGAACCACCTGAAGCGCCGCGATATGGGAGGCGTCCTTCTGGCGTCCCGAGGCGCGCTTCATCCTGATCAGATCGTCGATCGAAGCTACGGAGACCATGAGCCCCTCCCCCACATCAAACTCCTGGGCGTCGGGAAACAGATCGTCATACCCGTCCGTCCCCGACGGAGTTGCCAGGATGTCGAGCGGTCCCAGGTCGGTCCACAGGGTGAACGAGTCCCCGTGCACGAGAGCCACCGCGTCAAGCGGGAATGGCACACCTTCCGCTTGGTTGGCAACACGAAGCGTTGCATGCAGCGCCAATAGGGCGGTTGCCAGACGGTCCAGATTGTCCGTTCGGCGGTCGTAACAGATGTCCAGGTCTCCCGTCAGGGCCGGGGACCCATGCAGACCGGCACCGAACCCTCCGATGATCACGAACCTCACCTCACGCTCGACCAAGACATGCAAGATCGCGAACGGTTCGAACGTCCGGCTCATGCGGGTTTCGGTATCCGCTTGGCCGCGCGCAACCGCTGAAGGACGCCGGCGCCTTGGCTGTGATAGGCAAGACGTTCGGCGGGCGTCATGCGCAGGAGGTCCTGGACCATGGCGACATCTGCGCCGTCGCTTCCTCGATCGACAACGGCGACCTGCATCCCGCACGCCTCGACCAGGGCCGAGAGCGTGTCGAACGTCGGGGACATCCGGCCAGACTCGACCCGGGAAACGGTGGGTTGGGTCACACCGGATCGACGGGCAAGTTCCCGCTGGGACAGGCCCGCCCGCCGCCTCGCCATCTTCACCATGCCCGCCGCGTCCATGGCGGACATGATAACGCATCCGTATCAGCTACTTCTTCATCGCGGCGATGAGGATGTCGGCCACCTCGGCGCGAGAGAACTCGATCGGAGGGCGTTCTCCGTTCGCAAGCATCTCTCGGACCTTGGTGCCGGACAGCGACACGCGTGTCTCCTCGCCGTGGGGGCAGGTCTTCGGTGACGCCATGCCCTCGCACGCGTTGCACCAGAAGCTGTGCTCGAAGTTCAGCGTGATGATGCCCAGCTCGCCCGGCTCGAACTGCTCGAAGATCTTCTGCGCGTCGTAGGTGCCGTAGTAGCTGCCCACGCCGGCGTGATCACGACCAACGATGAAGTGCGTACACCCGTAGTTCTTGCGGCAGATGGCATGCCAGATGGCCTCTCGCGGACCCGCGTAGCGCATGGCCGCGGGGAAGACGCTCACCATGGCGCGGTCCCTGGGGTAGTAACCCTCGAAGAGCGCCTCGTAGCACTGCATCCGCACATCCGGCGGCACGTCGTCGGCCTTGGTGGCACCGACCAGCGGGTGAACCAAGAGTCCGTCGGTGATCTCCAACGCGCACTTCTGGATGTATTCATGGGCACGGTGGATCGGGTTACGGGTCTGGAAGCCGACCACGGTCCGCCATCCGCGCTTGGCGAACTCCGCCCGAGTCTGGGCTGGCGTCAGCCGGTAGCTCTGGAAATCGTCGTGTGCCGGCAGGGAGATGACCTCCAGGGTGCCCGCGACGCAGATGTCACCGGCGGCATAGACCGCGGCCACACCCGGGTGCTCGCCGTCGTCGGTGCCGTAGACGCTGGTCGCTTCCTTCTGCTTATCGCGCTTGAAGGTCCCGCTCACGCGAAGGACCGCGATGGGGTCGGCGCCTTCCGACGGAGCGAGCGCGACCGCGCTGGCGCCACCGATGCGGTGGGCCTCGTCCTCGCTCACGCTCAGCACAACCGGGATCGCCCACGGGAGGCCGTTGGCAAGGTGCATGCGATCCAGCACAGCGTCGTAGTCGGCCTTACCCTGGAAGCCGGTGAGCGGGCTCAGTGCGCCCAC
>JAYVBZ010000282.1:0-3174 GCA_043750215.1 Actinomycetota bacterium | reverse complement strand
TGACATCACCGCGATGCGGTCCGACATGGTGAGCGCTTCCTCCTGGTCGTGCGTCACATAGATGAACGTGATGCCGACTTCCTCCTGCAAGGCTTTGAGTTCGATCTGCAAGCGTTTGCGGAGTTTGGCGTCCAAAGCTCCGAGAGGTTCGTCCAGGAGGAGCACCGCCGGGTTCAGGATGAGCGCCCGCGCCAGGGCGACGCGCTGCTGTTGCCCACCGGATAGCTGCCCCGGCCGACGCGTGTCGAACCCGGTCAGCTGCACCAGCTCGAGCGCCTTGCCTACCCGGTCCTTCGACTCCTGTTTCGTCGCGTTCTTGTACTTCAATCCGAACGCGATGTTCTCGCCCACGGTCAGGTGCGGGAAGAGCGCGTAGTTCTGGAAGACCGTGTTCACGTTCCTCTTGTGGGGCGGGGTTTGGGCCATATCGGTGCCGTCCAGGAGGATCTGGCCATCGCTCGGCCGCTCGAACCCGGCGATCATCCGAAGCGTGGTGGTCTTCCCACACCCCGACGGTCCGAGCAACGAGAAGAACTCTCCGGACGGCATGTCCAGGGTGATGCCATCGACAGCCGTGAAGTCGCCGAAGCGCTTCACCAGGTCGACCAGACGAACCTCTCCCCCATCCATACGGGCGGACGATAACCGTGGCTGGGGTCCGGGGTCAAGTTTCCATGGAATGATGCGAACTTATGGAACTGCCGTTCGGATCGGAGTTCGCGCGAAGACCTGCTGGGGGTTCGGAGGGCGTCGACACACCCATTCTCCCGCTCCTCGCCGGCTACTGGAGCTTCGGCCAGTTCTGGGGAGTCTGGGTCATCCTGGTCTTCGAGTTCCAACGAGCTCACGGCATCTCCGATTCTCGGCTCGGTCTGTCCTACGCGCTGCTCTCCTCCACCGCCGTGGTCGTCATGCTGCTGATCGCCCCGCGCATGCAGCGGTTCTCGCTCTCGAAGAACGTTCCTCTCTCGTTGGCTTCCCTGGGGGTCGGAACGATCGCCATCACCTATCTCCCTAACGCGCTCACCTTCCTCGGGTTCGCCGCGGTCGGGGCGGGTAACGGGCTTATCGACATCTACGGGAACGTCGCAGCTCAGCGGATCGAGATCCACACGCGCAAGCCCGTCTTGCAGTGGCTCCATGCTAGCTACGCGCTGGGAGGCCTGACGGGCGCTGGTGTCGCGGGGCTGTCCGCGGTGGTGGGGATCGACTACCGGCTGGGACTCGCATATGCCGCGGTGACGCTGTTCGCGACAGCATGGTGGACCGCCAAGACCATGGATCGCGAGCCCGGCTCGGGAGCGGTCGACTCGACGTTCTCCGTCTCCGCATTACTGCGCTCGCCGATGCTCTGGGTCCCTTCTATCGTTATCCTGTTCGCGTTCCTGATCGAAGGTTCGATGGACACGTGGTCGGGCCTGTACCTGCGTGAGGAACTCGGCGCTGGGGCGGGAGCTGCTGCGATCGCGTTCATCGCCTTCAGCGCTTCCCTGTTCCTCGGCCGGCTGTTCGCGGGGAGAGTGCTGTTCGGGTTGGGAGCCCGTCGAACGATCATCGTAGCGGGGGTCGGTAGTGCGGTGGGTGGCCTGATCGCAACCACGACCTCCAGCGCGGTGGTCGTGGGGTTCGCGTTCCTCCTCCTTGGCTTCACGCTATCGGCGGCGGCCCCGGCAGGTTTCGGACTGGTGGCGGCGTCCGACGAGGACCCAACGAGTGCCATCGCGGCGGTCACTACTGTGGGCTACACCGGGTTTATCTGGAGTCCGCCGCTGCTGGGATGGGTTGCTCAGACGTACGGTCTGCGGGCAACGATGGCAGTGGTCGTCATCGCCACGGTGGGCGTCATCGGAGCCGGGCTGCTGGCCCCTCACGGAGCCCCCCAGAGCGCGTAGGCCGGGGACCAGCCCCGGGCCATCGCGCGCCTTACTCCGCAAGGTTCACGTAGATGTGCTTCGCCTCCAAGTAATCCTCGATGCCACTTGCGCCGAGCTCGCGGCCGATCCCGGACTGCTTGTACCCGCCCCATGGGGTCTCCGACGGCGAGGTCTGCGTGTCGTTGATCCATACGATCCCGGCCCGAAGCGCGCGAGCGGTGTTCATCGCCTTCTTGATATCCCTGGTCCATACGGCTGCGGCCAGCCCATACTCGTTGTCGTTCGACATCGCCAGTGCCTCTTCGGGCGTCGAGAACGGGATGACGCTCATGACCGGGCCGAAGATCTCCTCCTGCGCGATCCGGGCGTGGTTGTCGACGTCGGCGAAGATGGTCGGCGGCACGTAGTACCCGCCGGCCAGCGCCGGGTCGGTCGGACGATCGCCCTGCACCGCCATCGACGCCTCCGACGATCCGATCTCTATGTAGCGCTCGACGCGTTCGGCTTGCTCTTTGCTGACCAGAGGCCCCATCGTCGTGTCGTCCGCTCCGGGTGCACCGAGTTTCACGCGCTTGGCGCGCGCGACCATCGCGTTCAGTGCGTCGTCATAGATCTCTCTTTGGACCAGCACCCGTGACCCGGCCGAACAGATCTCGCCCTGGTTCCAGAAGATGCCGTTGCAGCTGCCTTCGATGGCGGCGTCGAAGTCTGCATCGGCGAACACGATGTTCGGCGACTTGCCGCCGAGCTCCAGCGTGACACGCTTCAGCGTGTCGGCGCCGCTGCGCATGATGAGCTTGCCGATCTCCTTCGAGCCGGTGAAGCCCACCTTGTCAACCTTGGGACTCGAGACGAGCGGCGCGCCGGCCGTTTCGCCGAATCCGGTGATCACGTTCAGGACACCGGCTGGAAGTCCGGCCTCCTCCAGGATCTTGGGGATCTCAAGCGCGGTGAGCGGTGTCTGCTCGGCCGGCTTGAGGATCAGCGTGCAACCTGCGGCGATGGCGGGAGCCACCTTCTGGACCGCCATCATCATCGGGTAGTTCCACGGCGTGATCGCCGCAGCCACACCCATCGGTTCTTTCACCACGAGACTCATGGCGTCGGGGCCCACCGGCGGGATGTCTCCGTGGATCTTCGTTGCCCAGCCGCCGTAGTACTCGAACATGAAGGCGACCTCGTCGATGTCCTCGCGTGCTTCGCCGATGGGCTTGCCTGAGTCCAGCGACTCCATCTGACTCAGCCGTTCGTGCTCCCGCCGGACGATCTCTGCGGCGCGCAGGAGGATGCGGCCGCGCTG
>JAYVBZ010000281.1:0-10680 GCA_043750215.1 Actinomycetota bacterium | reverse complement strand
TGACTCCGCCCAAGGCGAACACGCAGGGTCCTGCGTTCACGCCACGCCCCCGATTTCTCGGCCGAGGAACTGATCGATCGACCAACGAGCTAGCCAGCTGGGCTCGATTACCCCGTTCTCACGGATGCGTCGAAATCGTCGAGCAGCTCGAAGACTTCGCGAGCGGCCCACGCTCTGTTCCGTTTCCCGAGCGTGACTTGGCGGAGCACCTCGGCTTTCTCCAGGCGTGAAAGGGCGAGCCGCGCTGCTTCATCGGACACGTTCAGGATCTGCCGCGCGGATTCCACGGAGACCACCGGATGTCCCACAAGCCCATCGATGAGACGGCGGGATGCTGACCCTTTGTTCGGACGACCGGCGCGCTCGATCCACTCGGCCTTCAACCCGCGGATGTCCTCACCGAGTTCCAATGCCCGCTCCCCAGCGATGGTGAGCGCGTCGGCGAATGTCCCGCACCAGGTCGCGAGGTCTAACTCCCGAAATGCGGTTAGGCCCTCGATGTACTTGGTCGCGTTCGCAGCTAGCACGACACTCACCGGTGGAACGATCCGCTGAGACAATCCACGACGTCGAAGGATGAGATGGATGAGGCAACGTCCGGTTCTGCCGTTCCCGTCGGCGAACGGGTGGATCGTCTCGAATTGTGCATGTGCGATAGCGGCTTGCGTTACCGCTGGCAAGTCGTCGCGATTGACGAACGCTATGAAGTCCTCCATGAGTTCGGGGACGAACTCTGGCGGGGGAGGCACGAAGTCGGCTCGGCGTGGCGTATTCCCACCGCCGATCCAGCTCTGCCCTTCGCGGAGAACGCCGGCGATAGGGCGATCGGCTTCCGCGTACATCAGCATGCGATGGATAGAGAGCACGCCCTCCAGGGAGAGGGGCTCGGGTTGCATCCCAAGCTCGATCGCCCGGGCCATCGCCTCGATGTTCCGAACGATCGATAGGGCAGTGCCGTTTGCCCCACCAGGGGCGAACCTCGCCTCCTCGATCCGGCGGTGAGAGAGCCGGAGACCTTCGATGCGGCTGCTGGCTACGCTCTCCGCTCGCAGGAGGAGTCGGGCGACCGGTTCCAGGTCGTCGACGCCGGGGGACGCATCCAACTGGACGCAAGCGGTCGCCGCGCGTTCGATCCTGGCGCCGGCATCTGGGGGTAGCTGCGGCTGAGACAGGGCAACAAGATCCGGAACGTAGGCCTCGTACTGGAACGGGCCACGATCACGGCTCGCCACCATCTCGCCGTGGCCGGTGGCCGTCCATGTCAGCTTCACTCGCTTGGGCATGTCTCTCCTCGTTTCCTTGGGCCCAGGGTTCCGGTACCCAAGGAAACCACTAGAACCTTGGTTATGAAAGCACATACCCAAGGTTTTGACAAGAACCTTGGGTAACTGAGCTGAGTACCCAAGGTTCTAGCCCAAGAGATACGCCGGGGCCAATCACCCGGTGTGCCCATCCCGGCAACTAGGCTGATGCCTCCCGAGGCGAAGGCGCACGGATGGCGGGTATGAACGAATCGGTTGTGGAGGAGGCACTCCAGGAGTGGTTCGCCGATCTGGGCTACGAGGTCCGCCATGGGGGAGTCATCGCGCCTGGCGAACCCGGCGCCGAACGGGATGACTATCGACAGGTCCTGCTCGAAGGTCGGCTGCGTGCCGCCATCACGCGTATCAACCCTGGGGCGGCGCGCGCGGCCATCGACGAGGCCGTCCGTGTCCTGAAGCGCACGACCTCACCCTCTCTTGCGGTCGAGAACCGAACCGTGCACCGGCTGTTGGTCGACGGCGTGACGGTCGAGACCGCCGGCCCTAACGGCGGAGTCAGGGGCCACCAGATCAAGCTCATCGATCACGGCGATCCCTCGGCCAACGATTGGCTCGTCGTGAACCAGTTCACCGTGCTCGATCGCTCGGAGCGACGGCCCGACGTCCTCGTGTTCCTCAACGGCATCCCCGTCGCGGACGTCGAGCTGAAGAATCCGAAAGACGAGGATGCGGACTGGCTTCAGGCTTTCAAGCAGCATCAGACCTACAAGCAGGAGATCCCCTCTCTCGAGCGCTACAACGCGGTGATGGTCGCCTCCGACGGTCTGGCCGACGCGCGCATCGGCTCGCTCACCGCTGCCAAGGAGTGGTTCATGCCTTGGCGGACGATCGAGGGTGACGACCTAGCCTCGCCGACGGCCAACAAGCTCGAGGTGCTTGTTCGCGGCGTCTTCGAGAAGTCTCGCTTCCTGGACCTGCTCGGGCACTTCGTTGTGTTCGAGGAGGAGGACGGCAAGCTTGCGAAGAAGATCGCGGGGTACCACCAGTTCCATGCGACGCGGAAGGCCGTCGAAACCGCGGTCCGGGCCGCGGCCGAGGGTGGTGACCACCGGGGCGGGGTCGTGTGGCACACGCAGGGTTCGGGCAAGAGCCTCACGATGGCGTTCTTCGCCGGGAAACTGATCGCCGAACCAGCGATGGCCAATCCGACGATCGTCGTGCTCACCGACCGGATCGACCTGGACGGCCAGCTCTTCGGTGTGTTCTCTCGTTGCTCGGAGCTTTTGCGGCAGAGACCTGAGCAGGCCGAGTCGAGGTCCGAAGCCCGGGAGCTCCTCGACCGCGCGTCTGGTGGCGTCATCTTCACGACCGTCCAGAAGTTCCTGCCTGAGGCCAAGGGCGACCGGTTCCCCATGCTGTCGGATCGCCAGAACATCGTCGTGATCGCCGACGAAGCGCACCGGACCCAGTACGACTTCATCGACGGGTACGCGCGCCACATGCGCGACGCGCTCCCGAATGCGACCTTCGTCGGGTTCACCGGCACACCACTGGAACTCGATGACCGCGACACCCGCGCCGTCTTCGGCGACTACATCGACCGCTACGACATCCGCCGCGCCGTCGAGGATGGTGCCACCGTTCCGATCTACTACGAGAGCCGTCTCGCCAAGATCGATCTCCTGCAGGACGAGAGGCCTCGCCTGGATGAGGGCTTCGAGGAGATCACCGAAGGCGAGGAGGAATCCCGCAAGGAGCGACTCAAGACGAAATGGGCCCAGGTTGAGGCGGTGGTCGGAACCGAGAAACGGTTATCTCTCATCGCCGCCGACCTGGTCGCTCACTTCGAGGACCGGCTCCAGGCGATGGACGGAAAGGCGATGGTGGTGTGCATGAGCCGCCGCATCTGCGTCGACCTCTACGCGGAGATCGTGAAGCTTCGCCCGGACTGGGATTCCGATGACGACGCCGCCGGAGCCATGAAGGTCATCATGACCGGCTCGAACACCGACCCGGTGAGCTGGCAGGGGCACATCCGAAACAAGGCGCGCCGCGAGGCCCTGGCCGAGCGGTTCAAGAACGCGGCCGATCCCTTCAAGATCGTGATCGTTCGTGATATGTGGCTCACGGGGTTCGACGCGCCGAGTCTGCATACGATGTACGTGGATAAGCCCATGCGTGGGCACGGGCTCATGCAGGCGATCGCGCGGGTGAATCGCGTGTTCCGCGACAAGCCCGGCGGTCTGGTGGTCGACTACCTCGGGATCGTCGACGACCTCCGGAAGGCGCTCGCCGTCTATGCCGAAAGTGGCGGGACCGGCGCGCCGGCGGTCGATCAGAGCGAGGCGATCGCGCTGCTCTTGGAGAACGTGGAGGTGTGCTGGGCGCTCTTCCACGGGTTCGATTACCAGCCGTTCATCGAGGGGACGGCAAGTCAGAGGATGCAAGTCTTGCCGGCGGCCCTCGAGCACGTGCTCGCCCAGGACGACGGGCGCGATCGGCTGATCACCACCGTCCTGAAGCTCTCGAAAGCGTTCGCGCTGTCGGTGCCACGAGAAGAGGCGTTGGCCGTCCGGGACGAGGTGGCCTTCTTCCAGACCGTCAAGGCCGGGCTGGTCAAGACCGAACGGGGGAGCAGGACCTCCGAGGAGGACCTTGACCACGCGATCAGACAGATCGTTGCGGGCGCCATGGCCCCAGAGGGCGTCATCGACGTCTTCGAGGCAGCTGGACTGAAGAAACCCGACATCTCGCTGCTTTCCGAGGAGTTCCTGGCCGAGGTCCGAGACATGCCCCAGCGGAATCTGGCCGTCGAGCTGCTGCAGAAGTTGCTCAGCGACGACATCTCTTCCCGCGAGCGGCGGAGCCTCGTCCAGTCGCGCCGGTTCTCGGACATGCTCGAGCAGGCGCTCAAGCGCTACAAGGCGCGCGCGATCACGACCGCGCAAGTCATCGAGGAACTCATCGAGCTCGCGCGTCAGATGCGCGCGGCGGAAGCACGCGGTGAGGAGCTCGGCCTCTCCGAGGACGAGCTGGCGTTCTACGACGCCCTGGAGGCGAATGACAGCGCCGTGGCGGTCTTGGGGGACGAGACCCTTCGCACGATCGCGCGCGAGCTGACGGAAACGGTGCGGCGGAACGCGACGATCGACTGGACGCAGAAGGAAACCGTCCAAGCTGCCATGCGAGTGGCGGTCAAGCGGATCCTCCGACACCACGGTTATCCGCCTGACATGCAGGCCAAGGCGGTGGAGACGGTGTTGGAACAGGCCGAGCAGCTGGGTTGGGAGTTCGCGGACCTGCCGGAGGTTGCTGAGGTGCTGCCGTTCCGCGTGGTGTCAGGTGAAGAGAGCCGACCGTTCGAGAATTGCGTGCCTCTGATGTCACTCCGAGCTGCGGCGGGGAAGTTCGGCAGCGGCGAGGCTGTGGAACCCGAGGCATGGGTAACGGCCGAGGGCTTCACGCCTGGCCCCGGCATGTTCGTGGCGCAGGTGGTGGGCGAGTCGATGAACCGCCGCATCCCCAACGGCGCTTACTGCGCCTTCCAAGGCCCCGTAGAAGGCTCCAGGAACGGCCGTGTGCTGCTCGTGGAGCATCGTGACGTCGCTGACCCCGAGACGGGCGGCAGCTACACCGTGAAGCTGTACGAGCGGCTCGGGGAGATCCTGGCCGAAGACGGCGAACGCCGATCGAGCATCCTTCTCAAGCCCGACAGCGATGACCCCCGCTTCGGCCCCATCGTCCTGACTCCCGACGACGAGGCCGAAGTCAGGGTGATCGCAGAAGTAGTCGCAGTCCTGCCGTGATCGTTCCGTCTCAGCACTGAACGATGACTGCGCCTTCTCGCTCCCAGCGACCCCACGACCCCCGTGTGGCAGCCTCGACTGCGTGTTCCAGGTCAGTCGGGCTATCGAAGCAACGCCGTCGGGGCAGGCGATCGTGCTGGAGGCTCCACCGGCACCTCCACCTCCGCCAGGATGGCAGCTGAGGTTTGCGGGGGCGCTGCGGTTTATACGTACGCACCAGCCGGAGATCCGCTCACCACAGCGGCACTGAATGATGACCTTTACGAAATGCAAAGTGATTCACCTCCTTGCCTGTTCCCAGACACTCCTCTCGACACACGACTTAAAGCAGCTATAGGATAACGAACATATGTTCGATTTCGCAAGTAGGGAACTTTGCCATTGAGGTACACCCGCGTGGCCTCTCCCTTCGTGCATCTCGACGTGCGGTCGTGTTTCTCCATCAAGGAGGGCGCGTTCACCCCCGAGGCGCTTGCCCTGCGCGCGGCCCACCTGGGCATGTCCGCCGTCGCGCTCACCGACCGCGACGGGCTCTACGGGGCCGCGCGCTTCGTTTCCGCCTGCGAACGCGAGGGCGTCCAGCCGATCCTTGGGGCTTCGCTCACGGTTCGGGCTGCCGCGCCGCCACCGGTCGATGCCCATGTGGTCCTGCTCGCCACCGATAGCGCTGGGTATTCGGATCTCTGCCGACTCATCACCGATGCGCACATGTTGGGGGAGCGGGGGGATCCATGGGTCGACGCCGGGCAGATCCTTGCGCATGCCGGCGGACTTATCGCGTTGCTCGGACCCCACTCGCCCGCGGGCATGCCGGCGATACGCGGACGGATCGACGGGGCTGCAGCGGAGCTCCTTCGATGGCGCGAGGCGTTCGGGGACCGGCTCTACGTCTCGGTCGAGCATCGGATGGAGCAGGGGTCGGCCACCGAGATACGGGACATGCTGCGCGCGGCCGACCGGGCCGGGGTCCGCGCGGTGGCGACGAATCCGGTTCGCTACCTGGACCCCGCCGACGCGTTCCTCGCCGACGCGCTCGAGTGCATGCGCCGGATCGTTCCGGTCGCCTCCACGAATATCTCTCGCGTCAACGCCGAGGGCTACCTGAAGCCTCCCGCGGTGATGCGCGCGCTGTTCGCCGAGCGTCCCGACCTCTGCGACACCACGCTGGAGATCGCCGAACGGTGCACGTTCGACCTGGGACTGAAGAAGCTCCACTTCCCCGATTTTCCCGTGCCGGGCGGACGGAGCGCCGATGCCGCGCTCACCCAGCGGTGCTGGCGCGGTGTCAATGAGCGGGGGATGAGGGACACACCGCAGCTACAGGATCGTCTCCACCTGGAACTCCAGATGATCCGCCAGCTGGGGTTCGCGGCGTACTTCCTCACGGTGGCCGACATCGTGGCCGACATCAAGGCGATGGGCATCATGGCAGCCTGCCGTGGTTCGGCGGCCGGCTCGTTGGTCTGCTACCTCACCGGGGTCTCCGATGTCGACGCCCTCCGCCATGACCTCTCGTTCGAACGCTTCCTGAATCCGATGCGTGATGAACCGCCGGACATCGATGTCGACGTCGAATCGGCCCGGCGCGAGGATGTCTACGACATGGTGCTGGGCCGTCACGGCGACGAGCGCGCGGCCTGCGTGGCTATGGTCGACACCTACCGCGCCCGTTCGGCCGTTCGCGAGGTGGGGAAGGCGCTCGGCCTCCCCGAGGTTGAGGTGGGCGTGGTCGCGAAGTCCTTCCCGCACATCTCGGCGCGGGGTCTGCGCAAGGCCATCGAAACGCTTCCCGAACTCCAAGGCATCAACCTGCCGATGGGGCAGCTCGATCTCCTCTTCCGCGTCGCCGAACGCCTGGACGGATTCCCCCGTCATATCGCGCTGCACCCGTGCGGGATCATCCTGGCCGGCCACGACCTGATGGAACGCGTTCCGCTGGAACGAAGTGCTGGCGGCCATCGCATGGTCCAGGCCGACAAGGACGACGTGGAGGCTCTGGGCTACCTCAAACTCGACGTGCTGGGCGTGCGGATGCTCAGCTCCATGCGTCACGCCCTGGACGAGATCGCCCGCACCACCGGCGAGAAGATCGACCTGGGCGCGGTCCCACTGGACGACGAGCCCACCTTCGAGCTGATCCGGGCTTCCGACACGTTGGGCTGCTTCCAGATCGAATCACCAGGCCAGCGCGAACTCCTCCAGAAACTCCAACCCCGATGGTTCGGCGATCTCATCATCGACATCTCGCTGTTTCGGCCCGGCCCGGTGAAGTCCGACATGATCCGGCCCTTCCTCCGCCGTCGCGACGGACTCGAGCGCCCCGTCTACGCCCACCCCGACCTGAAGGCTGCACTGCAAGAGACCTATGGCGTCATCGTCTACCACGAGCAGGTCATGCGAACCATCGCCGCCCTCGCCGGTTACACCCTCACCTACGCCGACCATGTACGCCGCCACCTCGACAACGACGACATGCTCCCCGAACTAGAACGAGACTTCCTGGAACGTGCGACCGCCCGTGGTGTGGATCCCGCGGCAGCCAAACAGACGTGGGACGACGTGGCCCAGTTCGCAAGCTTCGGTTTCTGCAAAGCCCACGCCGCCGCTTTCGCCGTCCCGACCTACCGATCCTCATGGTTGAAGACCCATTACCCGGCACACTTCATCTCCGGGCTGCTGACGCACGACCCCGGCATGTACCCCCGCCGACTCATCCTCGAAGACGCAAGACAACACGGCATCCCCATCCTTCCCCTCGACGTGAACATAAGTGAACCCGACTACGTGGTTGAGGTGGTGGGTGTGGGAACCGGTGGGGCGGTCGGGCCCGCTCCCGCGCTGCTCGGACGACCCTTCGGGTCGCCTCGTCGACGCTCGGGAGCGACCCTCCCTCCTTCATCGGTTCCCAACGGCTCCCCGGTGTTCGGGATCAGGTTGGCGTTGCAGGAAGTCCACGGGATCTCTGGTGCGGAGATACGGTCGATCTTGCAAGGACGGGGGGAGCGACCGTTCACCTCCGTGGGGGACTTCCTTCGGCGTACGTCGGTGGCGAAACCTGTGGTGGAGGCGTTAGCGCATGCCGGGGCGTTCGACGGCTTTGCGGATGCGAAGAACCGACGGATGCATCTGTATGAGGCAATCACCACCTTGACGGAGCGGGAACGGGAGCAGCTGACGCTGGGTGCGGCGACCGAAAGCGAGGCCTTCGGGCACGTGTTCAAGGATTACTCCGATGCTGAGGTCGTGAAGGCGGAGCTGGAGGTGTTGGGGCTGGATGCTACTCGGCACATCGTGAGTTTCTTTGAGGGGACGCTTGCCGATCTGGGGGTTACTCGGACGAAAGACCTTGGGAAGCAACGGGGCGGCCAGAAGGTCATGGTGGCGGGGGTGAAGGTGGCTTCGCAGACGCCGGCGATACGGAGTGGGCAGCGGATCATCTTCTTGACACTGGATGACGGGACCGGGCCGATCGAGGTGACCGTGTTCGAGTCGGTGCAGCCCAGGGTGGCGCGGACGGTGTTCCATTCGTATGCGATGGCGGTGTGGGGGGAGCTGCGACGGACCGTGGTGAACGGCGTGAGTATCATCGCCGAAGAGGTCTGGGATCTTACGGCGCTGCATCGGGCGCGGGGGCGCGGCGAACTACGGGAAGCGATGGGCAAGCGCGCCGAGCCGAACGCTCCCGCCCGCAAGCTCTGGCATTCGAGCGGAGGCTCAGCAGGATGACGACGCGTCCAGCCGAACCGATGCTCCATGTCGACCTCGACGCGTTCTACGCCGGCGTCGAGGTTCTGAAGGATCCAAGCCTCAAAGGCAAACCAGTCGTGGTCGGAGGTGGCGGGCCGCGCGGAGTGGTTGCCTCCGCGTCATATGAGGCCCGCGCGTTCGGTGTGCGTTCGGCCATGCCGGGTGTTCGCGCGAAACGGCTCTGTCCGGACGCGATCTTCCTCCCGGCTGACTTCGAGGCCTACCGGATCCACTCGAACCGCTTCCGCGAAGTGCTCATCGCCCATACCCCCCTGGTCGAACCGATCTCGATGGACGAGGCGTTCCTTGATGTGAGCGGTGCCACATCGCTCTTCGGGTCGCCGACAGAGATCGCCCGGAAGATCCGCGCGGACGTCGAGTCCGAGGTCGGGGTCACGTGCTCGATCGGGGTTGCCTCCACGAAATACGTTGCGAAGCTCGCGTCGGACCTCTGCAAACCGGATGGGATGTTGGTTGTTCCCGCCGATGGGGTGCGGAACTTCCTCGAGCCGCTGCCGGTCGGCCGGCTCTGGGGAGTCGGGGAGAAGACCGGCGATCTCCTGAGCCGGATGGCGATCAGAACCATCGGCGATCTGCGAGACACGCCTGAGGCAATCTTGCGCCGGCTCTTGGGCGATCAGAACGCGCGACATCTCTCGCAGCTTGCCCACGGCATCGATGACCGCCCCGTGGTTCCCTACGAAGTCCCGAAGTCGGTGAGTCACGAGGAGACCTTCGATCGGGATCTGGACGATGAGGCGGACATCCTCCGCGAACTGCTGGGCCTCTCGGGGCGCGTAGCAAGCCGTCTGCGGGCCGACGGCTACCACGCTCGCACGGTCACCCTCAAGGCCCGCCTGGCGAGCTTCACGACCCTCTCCCGCTCACGAACGCTTCCTGACCCCACGGACACCGGCGCCGATCTCTACCACCATGTCTCGGACCTGTTCAAAGCACTTCCCGGCGAGCGACGGAGGATCCGCCTCTTGGGAGTGGCGGCGACCGGCTTGGTATCGGCAGGCGCCGAACAACTCGCGATGCTCCGAAGTGAGCGGTGGGGAGATGTCGAGCGGGCGGTCGATCGGATCGAGCAACGATTCGGCCGTGGAGCTGCCATGCCGGCCTCCTTGATGGATCGCGAGCGACGACGGTAGGGGGCGTCCCACTGTGCCCCCCGTGGTTCGACCCACGTTCCGATGCGAGCGACCCTATAATCGGGAAGGTCGATCGGGCCCCACGGTCGAACGCGGGGCCCCTGCAGAAGGTGCCAGATGCCGCTGAACGAGCACGAACAGAAGATCCTGGAAGAGATCGAGCGTCGGCTTGCGGAAGATGATCCGAAGCTGGTCGAACAGGTCGGACGCTCTGACCTCTACTCCCACCTCGCGCGCCGTATCCGTCGCTCGGGGGTGGCGTTCGTTGCCGGGTTCATCATGCTGCTGTTCTTCCCGATCTCCGTGTGGCTGGCTGGCGTGGGGTTCGTGATCATGGTCCTGGCGGGAGCGGCGATCTATCGCTACGTCGGACAGTTGGGACGCGACCAACTCCGCGATCTGCAGCGCAACGGCGGCGTCTCGATGATGGGCATCATCGGTAAACTCGTCACTCGACTGCGGACCCCGCGTGATCCTTCGCGCGAAGAATAACCCGCCCGATGGCATAGCCTGTTCGGGTGATTCTTCATCCGCTGTACGCTCTGCGCTTGCCACATGTTCACGCGTTGCGGTACAAAGAGTGCTCCTTCCCTGGATGTGTGGTCATCGAACGTTGGTAGCACAACGGTGCAGATGACTCCGTGGTAGCACAGGCTGTCGTATCTATCGAAAGGCACGGGTCCGATGGAGGGGTTCACCACGCATCAGGCC
>JAYVBZ010000280.1:0-2333 GCA_043750215.1 Actinomycetota bacterium | reverse complement strand
TCATCGTGCCGCCTCCTCTTGAGACGAAAGCGCCTGACCGATGGCTTCCTGTTCCTCAGCTGAAAGGTTGTAGCTGCTGTTGCCGACGGTGACCGGCTTCGCATAGACGCGGGTCTCCTGCCGGCCGTTGATGGATGTCAGCACCACGCCCGTTCCGTATTCGTCCAGCAGCGCCGCGCTGAAGCTCAGTCGTCCACCCACATCTTCGAACGCGTCATATCGAAGGAGTCCTACCCGGCGGATCCCGCCTTCGATCCCCACCTGCTGCCGCTTGTCCGTAGCGTTCAGGGTACGGACGGCGTTCTCGAGGCGCTTGATCTGCCTGGCTTGGCCTTCCAGGATGCCGCGGAGGGTCTCGTCCAATGCGATCGGGTCGCTCGGCACCTTCGAGCGGCGCTTACCACCGCTCCCGGCCGTAGCGAACCCAACCGCGAGTACCGCCAAGCCCAGGGCGAGGAGGGTGAGGAGGGTGAGCGTGTGTAGGGAAAAGGACATGCTGCGTAGCTCCGATCCACCCGGACGTCGACATTTCCGGAAGGGAGCACGAAGTATACGATGGCCCTCCTTGTGGACGAACGAAGCCTCGCGCGATTGCTCGACGACGTAGCCGCAGGCCGCACCCCGGTGACCGACGCGGTCGACGTGCTGCGAACCCTGCCCTACGAAGCCGTGCCCGATGCCCGCGTCGACCACCACCGCGAACTCCGAACCGGGCATCCGGAGGCCGTCTACGGTCCCGGGAAGACCCCGCAGCAGGTCGAGGACATCTCCCGCTCACTCGCGGCGAAGGCAAGCGGGGCGGTCCTGGTCACGCGGGCAACGCCCGAGCAAGCGGCGGCTGCGCTGGCCGCGCTACCAGAGGCCCGCTACGACGAACGATCACGGCTGATCGTCGTGAAGTCGGCGCAGGTCCGTGTCGAGGCGACCGTGGTCGTGGTTGCCGCCGGCACCTCCGATCTTCCCGTGGCAGAGGAAGCATCTATCGCGTTGGAGGCTGCGGGTGTGGACGTCATCAGGATCACCGACGTGGGCGTTGCCGGCGTGCACCGGGTGCTGGAGCACCGGGCGTCGTTCGAAGCGGCCGACGCCGTCATCGTGGTGGCGGGGATGGAGGGTGCGCTCCCAAGCGTGGTGGCCGGTCTCACGTCCACACCGATCGTCGCGGTGCCGACCAGCATCGGGTACGGCGCATCGTTCGAAGGGTTGACTGCGCTGTTGGCCATGATGACCTCATGCGCGCCGGGAGTCAGCGTGGTGAATATCGATAACGGGTTCGGTGCGGCACAGGTCGCCTTCCGAACCGTGCGACGCGTGGCCGCCGCCCGCGAGGAAAGCGCAACGAAGTGAGGATCCTCTACTTCGATTGCATCTCCGGCATCTCCGGCGACATGGCGCTCGGTGCACTCATCCACGCGGGCGCCGACATCGATGTCATCCGAGAACGGCTCTCCTCTCTGCCCATCGAACCGTTCGAGATCGAAGTGGGGAGCGTTGACACGCACGGCATCCATGCCACCAAGGTCACCGTTCACTGTGGTGCCAGCGCTGTAGTGCGGACCTACGCGAACATCCGAGCCCTGCTGGACCAGGCCGACCTCCCCCCGGACGCGAAGGCGCTTACGCAGCGGATCTTCCGCCGACTCGCCGTGGCCGAAGGCGCGGTGCACAACCGCGAGGTCGAACAGGTCACGTTCCACGAGGTGGGCGCCGTTGATTCGATCGTTGACATCACCGGAACGGCCTTGGCGCTCACCATGCTGGGTGTGGAACGGATCTTCGCCTCGGCGGTGCCGACCGGTTTGGGCATGATCAGGACCGAGCACGGGATGATGCCGATCCCTGCTCCCGCCGTGGTCGAACTGCTCCGAGGCGTCCCTATGTACTCCCGCGGGGTCCCGATGGAGCTGGTTACCCCTACGGGCGCCGCGATCTTGGCCTCAACGGTTGAGGGGTTCGGCGAACTCCCGCGCATCCGCACCGAGAAGGTGGGCTATGGAGCGGGGACCATCCGCCCTGACTTCCCCAACGTTCTGCGCGTCCTCATCGGGCAAGACGAGCCTGCCCAGAGTTCAGATCAACCGGGCGCATCGCAAGAGATCCTCATCGAAACGAACCTGGACGATCTCAACCCTGAGCTCTACCCCTATGTTCTGGAACGTCTGCTCGAGGCGGGGGCGCAGGACGCGTGGTTGACACCGATCGTCATGAAGAAGGGCCGGCCCGCCGTCACGGTGAGTGTGCTCTGCGGTCCGGCTCGCGCCGAGGCACTTCGCCACCTCCTCTTCAAGGAGACCGGCACGCTGGGCATGCGGATGACGTCAGTGGACAAGGCA
>JAYVBZ010000279.1:0-3984 GCA_043750215.1 Actinomycetota bacterium | reverse complement strand
GCGATCCAACTCTCGCCCTGGCTGCTTGGGTTCGCCGTGGTTGCGAGCGTTCTCTACTATGGGTTCGGTCTCACGGTGGCGCTGCAATCTCGGGACCGGATCGTGACCGCGCAGCGTGGGCTGATCGGGCTGGTCGGGGAGGCGCGAGGCAAGCTCGCACCCGAGGGCCCGGTGTATGTGAAGGGCACGATGTGGCGCGGGCGCACGATGAGCGACCCGATCGCTCCTGGTTCGAAGGTCAGGGTTCGCCGGATCGATGGCCTCGTGCTGGAGGTTGAGGTGGAGCCCGGTGCCGCGCCCGGCGGTCCAGGCCCGATCGTCGTCGAGGGCGGCCCGGAACCCACCCTCGCCCAGCCCTGACGGTCCCTTTAGGGGCTGCGCTCGTGAGTGGCACTGGCGCTTGCGGAACGGTTCGTGGGAACATCCGGACGATGGATGACGCCGCGATCTTGCAGAAGCTGTCGGACGAGGGGTTGGAGTTGCCGCCTGCGCCGCAAGCGCTGGCCGCGTACATCCCCGTGGTGGTGTCGGGGACGATGGCCGTGGTGAGTGGCCAGATCCCTATGTGCAATGGGGAAGTCATGGCAGTGGGCAAGGTCGGTCAGGGGGTGACGGTCGAGGAAGCGGCAGCCGCGGCGCGTCAGGCCGCGCTCCAGTCGCTCGCAGCACTGCGCTCCACGCTTGGATCCTTCGACCGATTGGTGAGGATCGTGCAGGTGACGGTCTATGTTGCCGCGACGTCCGATCTCATCGAACATCCACGGGTCGCGAACGGCGCGAGTGACCTGCTGGGCAGGATCTTGGGAGAGAGCGGCACGCATGCCCGCGCCGCGGTCGGCGTGGTCTCGTTGCCGCTGGGTGCTTCGGTCGAGGTCGCGATGATCGCGGAGATCTCCCCCGCCTAGGAGGTCATGCTCGGCGGGGACAGCGCAGGTCGCCCTCTCGACGCGTGATGCCTTGGCGATCCAGCCATTCGATCAGCGGCACGGCGTACTTCCGGCTGGTTCCCAGCGCTTCGCGAAACGAGCTAACCGTGATGCCCTGTGGTGCAGCCTCAACCAGGGCTTTCGCGCGAGCGATCAGTGTTGCTGAGACCACCAGGTCGGGAGAGATCCTGGTGATCAGACCTTCACGCGTGGCCGCGTCGATGAGGTCGCGTCCGAAGCCAGAGGCCTGGAGTTCCTTCACGGTTGGAGGTGTGGGCGAATCGACCGCCGCCAGGAGTCGCAGCGTCTCGGTCGATCGGATCGGCGCTGCGATGTGCGTTGGAAGCCGAAGCACAGCACCCTCTCGAACGAGAACTCCGGCGGTTTCGAGTCCGTCGATCGCCGCGTCCGCGAAGGAGGCATCCGCCCGAACGCCGATCCCACGGGCGGTTAGGATCATCGACCGCCGGATGGTGTCCAGATCCGCGCCCGGTTGAAGGGGGTATGCCTGGTGGTGAGCGGCCAACGACTCCACCGCCACACGCTCTAACTCCAAGCGCAACGACTCGGAGAACAACCACGGGGTCGACGGAGTGCTCGCGCCCAGCTGTTGCTTGACGGAGGCGGTCGCTACGGCGCCGCGCTCGGCCACGAGCAGGGCGACCAGCGCCCCTGAGCCGCCGGATGTCAGGGCCTGGGCTCGGGCCGCAAGTCGTGCGGGCGCGTCGACCCCTGCTCGGGTCGGTGGGGCGCTATCCAACACGACCCCGCCGCCAACCGTCTCACGCCGCCCCGATTCCCTGAGCACGAAGCGGTCCCCGGGCGCGAGGACCAGTGCGCTGGACAAGCGCAGTCTCACGAATGCCGCCCCCCTTCCCGATCCGATGCGCTGGCTCCCGTAGATCCGGAGTCGCGCATCCACCTCTGCCGCACCGGCGTAGAACTTATAGGCGCCGCGCGACGTGATGGCATGGGCCAGGCCGCGCACCGGTCGCAGTTCGGCCTCGACCACGGAGCTCGAACGCCACTCATCCGGCGAAGTGAGCACGTGGCCGCGTTCGAGTTCGTCGCGTTCGGTCCCGACCAGGTTGGCGGCCACTCGGCTTCCCGGGACAGCTCGCGTTTGGCTGCGCTTGTGGGTCTGCAGGGCTCGGATGCGAGCACGCCGACCCGAGGGGAGGAGTTGAACGTCCTGGCCGACCTCCAGGGCGGACCCTTCCAACGTGCCGGTCACCACCGTGCCTGCACCCTTCACGGAGAAGACCCGGTCGATGAAGAGCCGCGCGCGACCGGGCACAGGTGCGGGAGCCCCCGCGACCATGTCGGAGAGCGCAGCCAGAAGCGCGTCGATGCCGGCGCCGGTGGTGGAGGAAACCGGCACGATGGACGCGCCGGCCAGTGCCGTCCCCGCCAGGCGGTCGCGAACCTCGGCACGCCTCAGTTCAAGGTGGTCGGCGTCCACCAGGTCCATCTTGGTGAGCGCGACCACCGCACCGCTTGCCCCGAGGACATCAAGGATCTGTAGGTGTTCTTCACTCTGCGGCTTCCAGCCCTCGTCGGCGGCCACCACGAAGAGCACCAGCTGCACGGGGCCTACGCCGGCGAGCATGTTTGCGATGAAGCGCTCATGACCGGGGACATCGACGAACCCGATCTCGCGGCCATCGGGAAGCGTGCACCAGGCGTACCCGAGGTCGATGGTGAGGCCCCGTCGTTTCTCTTCTTCCCAGCGGTCAGGATCGATGCCGGTGAGCCGGGCGATCAACGTGGACTTCCCATGGTCTACGTGGCCAGCCGTGGCCACCACGCGCAGTTCAGGCGATCCGTCCACGTCAGTCCTCGTCGACGTCGTCGCCCTCCAGGGCATACAGGATCGCGCGAGCCAGATCGTGGATCTCCTCGGGCGCAACGGTTCTTACGTCCAGTAACACCGATCGCTCCTCGGTACGACAGAACACGCTTGGCGAGCCCATCCGCAATCGCGAGGCGAACGCTGGAGGGTCGGGAACCGTGACCCGGACCCCCCATGAGGGGAACGTGGTGCCGGGCGTGGCGCCGCCTCCCACCACCGATTCGCAGTGATGAACGTGCGCGTGCTCTAGATCCCCGCCCAACGTGTCGGATAGGACATGCGCTCGCTTCCCCACGGAGTCGGCGGACTCCCGAAGCATCCGATGAACGGGGATCTCGTCCTCCTGACCGGTGGCGTGCATCACCAGGACGGTCTCCAGCGCGGCTACCTGCATCTTGTCCACCCGGACCGCCCGTGCGACGGGATGACGCTTCAGGCTCTCGATGAGGTCGGCACGCCCGACGATGCACCCCGCCTGCGGGCCGCCCAGGAGTTTGTCGCCGCTGAACATCACCAGGTCGGCGCCGTCTGCAAGCGCCGTGACGACATCAGGTTCGTCGGGTGGCATGCCGTGGCCATCGTGGAGCAGCCCGGATCCGACATCGAATAGGAACGGCACGTTGTGTGTATCCGCAAGGGTTGCGAGATCCTTGGTTGGAGCGGCGGCGGTGAAGCCCACCACTCGGTAGTTGGAGGGGTGGACCTTGAGGATGGCGCCGGTCTTCGGCCCCATCGCATTCCGATAGTCGGAGATGCGCGTGCGGTTCGTGGTCCCAATCTCGACGAGCTTCGCGCCGCTGGCCGACATGATGTCGGGGATCCGGAACTCGCCGCCGATCTCGATGAGTTCGCCTCGGCTGACCAGGACCTCCTTGCCCTTCGCGAGTGCGGCCAAGCTCAACAGCAACGCAGCCGCGCAGTTGTTCACCACGAACGCGGCCTCGGCGCCGGTCAGCGATGTCAGGAGAAGTTCGGCCCGGGTGGTTCGGCCAGCGCGGACACCCGTCGTGCGATCGACTTCCAGGTCGCCGTAGGTGCGCCCCGCTCGCGCCGCAGCTTGTGCGGAGACCTCGGGCATGGGCGCGCGGCCCAGCCCTGTGTGAAGGATCACGCCGGTCGCGTTGATGGCGGGAGTCAGCCCGGTCTTCGCCCGAGACGCGAGCGCGGCGGCGCGGGCCAGGATGTCGTCTGCGGAGGGGGGTTGGT
>JAYVBZ010000278.1:0-2658 GCA_043750215.1 Actinomycetota bacterium | reverse complement strand
CTGGCCGTCGACCGGCTGGTTCTCTCGGCGGATCTGGTGATCGGCGCGGTGTTGATCCCGGGGGCCAAAGCACCGCACCTGGTCTCGGCCGAGCAGGTGTCGCGGATGCAGGCTGGTTCCGTCCTGGTGGACATCTCTATCGATCAAGGCGGTTGTTTCGAGACCTCCCACATGACTACGCACGCCGATCCGACCTATGTCGTAGACGGCGTCGTGCACTACTGCGTCGGCAATATGCCCGGCGCGGTCCCCCGGACATCCACCTACGCACTTACCAACGCGACGTGGCCCTACGTCATGGCGATCGCCGCCCGCGGAGCCCACGCGGCGGTGGCGGCCGACCCCGCCCTCGCCCTGGGTGTGAATACTTGGGACGGCGTTGTCACGAATGCCGGCGTGGCTCAGGCGCACGGCTTGGCATCAACGCGTATCGACGAGATGACCGCGTGAGCTGCGTTCTCATCTACCGACAAGAGCGTGTGAGGCATGCGAACCACGTTCTAGCATCGGCTATCTCGTTGAGAGGTGCGGATGTTCGTTAAACCGTTCCGATACGAGCGGGCCGAGAGTCTGGCTGCCGCGGCCGACGCGCTTCGAGGGTCGGGCGGCGGCGCGAAGGTGATCGCCGGCGGGCAGAGCCTTCTCCCGATGATGAACTTCGGTCTGCTGGATCTGGAGGCGGTCATCGACGTATCGCACATCTCGGAGGCTCGGGGCGTCTCAGAAGAGGACGGCTACCTACGGATCGGAGCGCTCACGCGTCATCGCGAGGTGCTGGCCGATCCGCTGATCCGCGCGCATCAACCGTTGTTGGCGGCAGCGGCTTCCAACGTCGGCAGTTCGCGGATCAGGGCGCGCGGAACGCTCGGTGGTTCGCTCGCGCACAGTGATCCGTCGGCGGAGCTTCCCCTCGCGATGACAGCGTTGGGCGCCGAGTACGAACTGAGCGATGGGATCTCTTCCCGCACCGTGAGCGCCGACACGTTTCACCTTTCCTATTTCACGACCGCCCTGAATGAGGACGAGCTGATGACGTCTATCCGCGTTCCCACTCTCGGCCCCGGTTGGGGATGGGGGTTCAGGGAGGTCTCGAGGAGGCCGGGTGATTTCGCGATCGTCGCCGCGGCGGTGTTGGTCCGTGTCGCCGGCGGAGAGATCGTCGAGTCTCGGGTGGCGCTCGCCGGGGTCTCCGAACGGCCGCTGCGTCTGGGGGCCGTCGAATCGGCTCTCACCGGCGCGCGAGCCGAGGACGCGGCGGACCGTGTCGGTCCGATCCAAGGTCTGGATCCTGTGACCGATACCAGCGCTTCGGCGAGTCACCGGCATCATCTCGCGCGGGTGCTCACGCTTCGCGCGCTGGCCGACGCATTCGTGCGCGCAGGGGAGGCTGCATGAAGGCGGCAACCGGCACCGACCTGGCCGTCACCATGAAGGTGAACGGTCGGAGCGTGACGCGGGTCGCGGGCGGCCACGTGACGCTCCTGCGCTGGCTCCGTGATGAGGCCGGAGTCTTCGATCCCAAGTACGGCTGCGGCGAGGGCGTGTGTGGTGCCTGCACGGTCCTTGTGGACGGTGAGCCTGCGAGCGCGTGCATCGTGCTTGCTGCCCAGTGCGAAGGTTCGGACGTACTGACCGCGGCGGGATTGGCCGGTCCCGGCGGCGAACTGAACGCCCTGCAACGAGCCTTCCACGAACGGCACGGGGCGCAATGCGGTTTCTGCACTCCAGGCATGCTCATGTGCGCGACCGCGATGCTGGCCGACGGGCGCACTCGGACGCGCGATGAGATCCGAGAAGACCTGCACGGCAACCTGTGCCGTTGCACCGGCTACCAGCCGATCGTCGATGCCATCGAGGACGCACAGGGAGCGAGACCGAGATGAGCCTCGACGAGATCCGCACCTCCAAAGCCGACGAACTCCGCATCGTCAACAAGCCGATCGCGCGGCACGATGCGGCCGAGAAGATCGCCGGAACCACTCGGTACGCGGGCGACCTGGCGTTCGAGGGCATGTTGCACGCACGATTGGTCCGGGCGCAGGTTCCCTCGGCGCGGCTGACTCGCCGCGATGCGACCACCGCCCGCGGGCTCCCGGGCGTTGTCGCGGTGCTGCTTGGTGAGGACGTTCCCAACAACGAGATCAGCGTCGACGTCCCCGGCCAGACGATCGCGGTCGGAGCATTGAAGGCACGCATGCAGATCCTTGCGACCGAACGGATCCGTTTCCACGGCGAGCCGATCGCGCTGGTGGTCGCGGAGCACGAAGACGCGCTGGCCGCCGCGTGCGAGGCCGTCGAGATCGGCTACGAGGATCTGCCGGTGATCTCCGACCCCGACCAGGCATCGGCCGAAGGAGCATTCGCGGTCCACGACGGCGGCAATCTCCTTGCTGAGTGGAACATCGACCTCGGCGACGTGGACGGTTCCTTCGCCAAGGCCGACGTCATCATCGAAGGCGAATACCGGACGCAGTTCGTGGATCATGCGTATCTGGAACCGGAGGCGGGGGTCTCCTGGATCGATGACGACGGTGTGCTGAACCTTCGTGTGGCCACGCAGGTGGTCGAGCATTACCGTGATATCGCGAAGATCCTCGGGGTGCCGGATTCGAAGGTTCGCGTGATCGCGCCGTATGTGGGTGGCGGCTTCGGCGGGAA
>JAYVBZ010000277.1:0-1674 GCA_043750215.1 Actinomycetota bacterium | reverse complement strand
AGCCGGGTGATGAACCCCAGTTTCCCGGCGGAATCTATGTCTCTTCGGGAGGAGACCACGTGACCAGATGGACCGGCTTTCTTCGAGTCGTGCAGTGCCGCCTCCGCGTTACGCATGAGTGCTTCCGCATCGGTGGCATGCTGCGGGTAGAGACTGATGCCCATGCTGGCCGAGAGGAAGAGCTCGGTGCCTACCACCGTGAAGGGCTCGCGTAGGGCGGCATGGATACGCTGGGCCACCGACTCCGCGCGGATGAGAGCGGAGTCCACGTCACCATCGCCGCCGCGTTCAAGGTCCGCGAGCAGCAGGAGGAACTGGTCGCCTCCACGCCGGGCGACAAGGTCTGTCTCTCGCGCCGCGCCACCCAGACGGTCCGCGAACATCTTCAGGACGGCATCGCCTTGCTGGTGACCCAGCGAGTCATTCACCAAGCGGAAGTCGTCCAGGTCAACCATCACAACTGCAACTGACCCTTCGTTGTGCGTGGCACGACCGATGGACAGTTCGAGCAACTCGTCGAACATGGTTCGGTTGGCCAGCTCCGTGAGTTCGTCGTGATAGGCATTGAAGGCGAGGTTCTGTTCGCCGCGTTTGCGGTCGGTGATATCCATCATCACGCCGTTGGAGAAGAGCGGCGTGCCGCGCTCATCACGAACCATCACCGCTTGATCTTGGAGCCAGATGAGCCGTCCATCCTTCGTGAAGATCCGGTATTCGACGTTGAAAGGCTCGCCGGTTTCATTGTGACGGGCGTTCTCCGTCACCGCGTGAGTCCGGTCGTCAGGATGGAGGATCTTCGGCCACAGGCCTGGGTCGGCCATCCATTCCTGCACCGAGTAGCCCAAGATCTGCTCGATCTGGGGACTCACGTAGAGCGAGGTCGCTTGATCGTCCAGGGCATCCATGTACGTGATCACCGGGATGTGTTCCACCATCGCGCGGTACCGATCTGGCACCGCCTCGGCGAACTCGCTCTTCTGTTGCCCAGCTGCGGCGTCTCCGAG
This sequence comes from Actinomycetota bacterium, assembly GCA_043750215.1. GTDB lineage: Bacteria > Actinomycetota > UBA4738 > UBA4738 > HRBIN12 > JANXVR01. Next base: position 670 of record JAYVBZ010000277.1, on the reverse strand, counting down.
CAAACCTGCCAGGACCGTCAAGGCTTTCATGTGTAGCTCGCTCCACGGAGATGTGTCGTGCGTGTTATCGAAAGCGACGAAACCCCACCAATCCCCGGATACGAACACGGGAACGGCGAGCACGGTGAGCACCGCTTCGCCTTGGAGCACATCCATCTCTGAACGCGGAAGGTTCGCCACAACCGCGTCGATCGCCGCACCCTCCGAAAACACATCGATCCACCGGATGAAATCGGGCGCGTAGGGATGCAGGTGATCGGAAGGTCGATCGAAGATCGCGCGAACTCCTGGGGCGTCCCACTCCGATCGAAGATCCATCCAGAGGCGCCCCCTTGGGTCACGAACGTTCTGGAACACATACGCCCGGTCGGCGGCAAGCGCGGGACCCAGACAGGTCAAGACGTCATCGATGTGCGACAGCCAGGCACCGCCCTGCGCGAATCGCTCGGCCATGAGGTCAAGCGCGCGCTGAGCGGCCCCGTCGAGATCTGCACGGGTTTCCATCTCTGGTTGGCATATCGGCTGGTCAGGCGAACGCCTGAAGGTGACCCAGGGCCCTTTGAGGAGAGGAGGTGGCCTGCCTGCTAGGCTCTTCGGACCATGTCTGACTATAAGGAAGTCCTCCACGAGCGCCTGTATGTGAAGGTGCCCGGCACCGACAAGCTTAGAA
>JAYVBZ010000276.1:0-3226 GCA_043750215.1 Actinomycetota bacterium | reverse complement strand
CACCGTTCGCATGAGGAACTTGCCGGCGACGTCGAAGGGGTCGAGTTCTGGGTCAAGCTGCGCCGCCGCCAACTGCATCTGCGCCATCGCTTTCGCCGTGAGCGTGAGCGAGGCCGGCAGCGGAACCTCGTAGCGCAGACTGATCTCGGTCATCTCCTGCAGCACCGGACCTAGCTGGATGTCCTTGAGCGAAGCCGTTCGGTACTTCGCCATGAGGTCGCCGATCTCGGACTGGAATCCCGTGATGTCCAGATCGGACTTGTTCATCCCACCGGCCAGCATGAGGGAGACGTCGGTGAGGAAGTCGACGTCCTGTTGCCAAAAGGCCAGGAGCAGCATCATCAGCTGTTCGCGCATCTCGGGACCGACCTCACCCACCATTCCCAGATCCAGGAGGTAGAGCGTCTCCTCCTCGGGCTGCCACATGAGGTTCCCCGGATGCGGATCCGCATGGACGAACCCGTCCACCAGGATCTGCTTGTAGAACGATTCCAGTAGCTGGCGGGCCGTCTCTATGCGGGCCGGTCCCTCGGGGCATTCACTGATCGCAACGCCCCCGACGTCGTGCATCACCAAGAGCCGCGACGTCGAGTAGTCGGGATGGAACACAGGCACCGCGAGGCGCGAGTAGGGGGCGATGACGTCGCGCATCCGGTCCATGTTCCGCGCTTCGGTTCGGAAGTCCAGCTCGCGGTGGAGCGACTCTGAGAGATAGTTGAAGACCGCTTCCAGATCGAGGACTTGCTTCAACGCTTTGCGGTCACCCGCCTTCTCCGCGAACAGTTGGAGCAGTGCCAGATCCTGCTCGATCAACTCTCGAGCGTCGGGGCGCTGGACCTTGATGACGACCTTCTCGCCGTTGGAGAGCACGGCCCGGTGCACCTGGGCGATGGTCCCTGCGGCCAGGGGCGCCGGTTCGATGTGGTCGAAGACGTCCTCCCATGGAACACCCAGCTCCTCCTCCATGACCTTGACCACTTGCTCTTCCGTCAACGGCGGCACGTGGTCTTGAAGGAGGGCCAGTTCCTCGATGAACTCCGGCGGGAGCAGGTCGGGCCGCGTGGACAGGATCTGTCCCAGCTTCGCGAACGTGGGCCCCAGTTCTTCCAGCGCCGACCGCATCCGCTTCGCCTGCCGCTTCCGGCCTACCGCCCCCTCCTCATCCGGTCTTCCGAACAACTCCTTCAACCCGTGCTTGGCGAACACGGTCGCGATCCTGGTTCCACGAGCCATGAGGTGCGGCTGGGTTGGCTCTTCGATCCCGCCGGCGCGGAGCACCGCGGCCCGTGTTGAAGTGCGGGTCGGTGCAGGTTTGGCGTCACCCTCAGCAGCGGTGTTCACGATGATCACGTGGCAGCGCGCGTTGTGACTGATCCGGTTCGGAACGTTGCCGAGCAGGAACTCCTTGCGTCCACTCATCCCGGCGTTGCCGACCACCAGCACATCGATCTTCGCGTCCTCTGAGGCCTCCACGATGGCCATCGCCGGGTCGTCGCTGATGACCACCCGCGAATGAGCGCGCTCGCCGGCCAGGGCGGTCACATGGACTTGCAGCTCGTCGGCTGTCGCAACTGCCTGGGTCGTCTCGGCGGCCCCGAACTCAGTGGTTACGGGGTTCGTTGGAAGGACCACCTGCACCACGTGGAGTTCTGCATCGAACCGCTCGGCGAACGTGGCGGCCCATGCCACCGCCCGCTCGGCCGTCTGGGAACGGTCCGTTCCGACCATCACTCGTGTCACGGGCGAGTCTGTCATCGCTGGCATCATCCCGCAGAAGTACCCGTGCCGACAGGTGTATCTACCCGCGAGATGTGGGTGGTGCAGGCACCCCGGGCCGCGGAGCCGGTCAGCCCAGACCCCATTGGTAGACTCCACGCTCGGCCGCCGGAGTAGCTCAGTGGTAGAGCAACCGCCTCGTAAGTGGTAGGTCCCGGGTTCAAATCCCGGCTCCGGCTCTGGAGGGCAATATCTGCGGAAAGTTGCCGCGGAAGCGTTCCGTTGCGAGAATCCGCCCGTGAAGACGACGACGAAGTTCCTGGCCACCATGTCCACCGCCTCCGTCATGCTCGTGATCGGCGCCCAGACGGCATTGGCACAGATCGCCCAAACTCCCGGGGCTACCCCAGTCAAGAACAACAGCCCTCTGGGTAACCTCGGATCCAAGATCTCGATCGCCGAGATCATCGCGGTGCTCGCCCTGATCACGGTGGGCCTGATCGCACTCATGTACATCCGCAACGCCCCCCGGTTCGCGACCGATGAGGATGGACCGAAGGTGGTCCGAGCCGACCGGGTCGTGGCTGGGCAGGCTCCCCGACGCGCCGTGGATGTCTCGCAAGCGGTCCCCGTCTTGGCTGCCCCCCCGGCGATCCCTTCGTCGGTGGCCCCCGTCGCACCCGTCGCAGTGGCCCCCGTCGCAGTGGCCCCCGCCGCGCCTGCCTCCGCCGCGGCTGCCCCCGCGGTCCCCGCTCCCGAGCCAGCCCCCGCCCCGGACGCCGCGCCAGCAGCTCCGGCCCCCCCCGCTGCGGCACCCGCGGCGCGGCCGGAGGTCGCGCTCGATCAGGAAACGTTCGAGGCGAAGCTCGAAGAACTGCTCGCCGCCGGAACCGACCGCCGCGTGGCGGAGGGACAAGCGCGCCGCGCCGCCATGATCGCGGCCCGTAAGAAGGCCGAAGCCGAAGGCCAGGGGTAGGTCCGTGTCTCCCACGGACGCCACCGACGTCGATTGGTCGATGGGCTCTCAGGCTGTGCGACTGGCCGACTGGGACACGGCTCATCAGGTCGGCCGCAAGGTCGCCGGGCCGGGTGTCCCCGTCCCCGCGGCGGAACGCGCCCGCATGCGGTCGGATCTGGCGGAGCTGGTCCCTCACGCCGAGGACCTGATCAAGGACTTCACCGGGATGACCGTCGACGGTTTCCGTTCGCGAGCATGGGCGATGTCTCGCAGCGAATGGACGCGTGCGAACCTGGCAGGCCTCCAACGTCTGATCGAGCCGTTGGCCGGGCGGATCTTCCAGACCCATCCCAACCGCGCCGACTTCCGCCGTAAGGCCCTAGGCGCGCAGATCGGCGTGCTCCTGGGCTACGTGAGCAAGAAGGTCTTGGGTCAGTACGACGTGTTCCTGCCGCCCGACGACGAAGGCCTGCTCTACTTCGTCGGCCCCAACATGATCGAGGCGGAGCAGCGCTTCAACCTGGTGCCCCGCGACTTCCGGCTGTGGATCGC